>JAGBWF010000063.1 GCA_017629895.1 Clostridia bacterium | reverse complement strand
CTGCGCGAAGATTATCTTGCTGTTTTCGTAATGCTTGCCGATATATTCGGGAGCGGTGGTTGAAACCATATTGGTATGAACCGCGATAACGCAGACGTCCTCGTATTCGTTCGCGATAGCGTCGAAATAGGGAAGCTCGTTCACGCAGGGCGTGCACCAGGTACCCCAGAAGTTTATAACCGTAATCTTTTCGGTCTTGCTCGGGTCGATGCTTCCGTCGATGCCCGCAGGCGTGATGATATCGAGCGTTGCACCGTAGCAATAATCGCCGACCTTGTTGCCGTATTGTATGCTTGCGCTTTCCTCTGTCGGATAGGAGCTTTCGTTTTGCTTTTCCTTTCCGTCGTTTCGATAAAAAGCGAAAGCGGAGATAAGCAGAGCTATCATAAGAACCGAAGAAATCACACGGACGATAAAGCGCTTTTTGCTTGATTTTTGGGCTGTTTTGGGCTCTTCTGTTTCGCTTTTGCGGATAAAAATCTGCGAGCCCTTCCAAATAATTGCCTTGGTCGGACAAACGTCGATACATTCGCCGCAGGCGATACATTCGGCATCTCCGACCTTTTTTATATCCATTTTGCAGTGTGCGATACAGCGGTTGCAATCAACGCATTTCTCGTCTACGGTCTTGACGCCGAAAAACGAGATCTTGTTGAAAAGACCGTAGAGCGCACCCAGAGGACAGATGAATCGGCAGAACATTCTGAAAATAAATACGCTTGCCGTGAGTATGCTCACCATAAGCGCGAATTTCCAGGTGAAAAGCGGGCCGAGCATCGAAAAATAACCTTCGTTGACCTTGTTTGCCAAAAGTCCGATACCGCCTTCAAGGGTTCCCGCAGGGCAGATGTATTTGCAGAATGCGGGCAGAGGAGTATCGCGGAAGGCGTACATTATAGGCACGATAAATACGAAAAACATGAGAATTGCGTATTTGAGGAAGGACAAAAGTCTTGTTATTTTGCCCTTTTTGAGCTTTGGAGTTTTTATCTTATGCAGAAGCTCCTGAATAAGCCCGAAGGGGCAGAGCCAGCCGCATATCATTCTGCCGAAAAGGACGCTGTAAAGCAGAAGAATACCTCCGATATAAAACAGCGTGCTTCGGTCTGCCGAAAACGAGCCCTGAAGCGAGCCGAGAGGGCAGGCACCTACGGCACCCGGACAGGAATAGCAGTTAAGGCCCGGAACGCATACCTGCTTGGTCGTGCCCTGATATATGTTTCCCGAGAAAAAGCCCTTTGCGTTTGCATTGAAGAGCAGTGCGAAGTATAGCTGCATCAGCTTGCGCTTTGAGGGGAGGAGCGATTTGATTTTTTGCAGTAGCTTTTTCATAAAATCACCCCAATCCGATACATTCGGTGCAGATGTTCACGGCCTTTGTAAGAACGTCTGCCGTACCGCCGATGATATAGCCGTATACGAGCAAAAACAACGCGATTATAAGGAGGGAAATTCTTATTGCGGGGGTGTAGTCCTGCTTTTTCTTTGCCTTGTCCTCGGATCCGTTTCGCTTTTCCGCGCTTTCGAGAAGCAAAAGCTCGCGCTTTATGCTCTTTTCGTCCAAAATTTCGAAAACAGCCGCAAGACAAAAGCAAACCGAAAGAAAGCCGATAAGAAGCGTTAAGACGCTTGTTACCGAAGCGAGAATATCGGCGCCGTAGAGCGAGGGATTAAGAGCGTACGCCAAGAATAATGCCGAGCATAAGATCAGGACTGCGATAAGTATTGCGCTTCTTGTTCTGCGTGATTTGCGCTCCTTTATGATTTCAGGGGTGGGTGTCTTCTGAGCCGAAAGCCGAGCAAGCTTTGTCTTGGTCATATCGGGGGCAAGCTTTTCGGGCTTTGCGGGAAGAAAAAGCTCGAAAACGATGCCGATGAGCGCAAAGACGGGGCACAAAAGAATCGCCGCCGAAAGCGGATAGACCTTTGCTATGACGATTTCACGGCTGTATTCACCCTCTCCGAAATAGATCGAAAGACAGCAGGAAATCAGAATTATACCGGCCGCAAGGACCGAAATTGCGGTGAGTATGCCGATAACTCGGCGCACCGCCAGAGTGTTTTTATCTGTCATAAAAATTCCTCGAATAATGGGATTTATTAATTATAGCATATCAAATCGTAATTGTAAATGAAATTTACCGAAAAATAATTTGCGCGACTGTCGAATATATGCCGAATATATATTGATTTTTTATGCGAGATAGAGTATAATAGATTGGTTTTATATATTTATATATGTAAATAAATATCCGAAATAAAGGAGAACACGCGAACCAATGAAAAAGACAAGGACTTTGAAAACGCTGAGAGCGTCTGTTTCCGCGTTTACCGCATTGCTGCTTTTGGTTGGAGCTTTAATAGTTCCCGCAATGCGCATAACGCCCGATGCCTTGGCGGAAGAAAGCGACGGGTATATCACAAAGCTCGATAAGCTCGTCAATTATTCACAGTATCTCGACAATAAGGTGATGTTCAAGCTTCCCGATACTGTCGGTGCGGATCAGGATATCTCGGTGATAATCACCGTCGATAATCCCACCGTGCTCGATGCTTACGAAAAGAGCGCGAAGACTATGAGCTTCACCGAATACGCTCTTTGCGGCGACGATGCAAGGGAAATCAAGGAAACGGTTTCCGAAAAGAAGAGTGCGTTGCTCGGAAAGCTCGATAAAAAAGGCATTGCATATCTTGAGGGCGACGAATACTCGGCTGTTCTTTGCGGCTTCGAGCTTGTTATCAAGGGCAGGGATTTCGAAAGCACCTGCAAGGCTCTCGGTAAGGGTATGAACGTAATACTCGGCGAGGAATATGAAAAATGCGAAACCAAGCTCGTCAAAAATGAGGTAAACGTTTTCGATACCGGTATCTTCGACAGCTCGGACTCGGGCTACGACGGATCGGGCGTGGTCGTGGCGGTGCTCGACACAGGTCTCGATTCCAATCATACCGCATTTTCTCCCTCCAATTTTACCTCCGATAAGCTCGGACTTACCTATGAGGAGGTCGCTTCCGTTGTCAACAGCACCTCGGCAAGCAAGCTTTCCTCGGGTATAACCGTCGATGACGTTTATATCAACGATAAGGTTCCCTTCGGCTACGACTACGCCGATAACGATTCCGACGTTTATTCCACGCATAACGAGCACGGTACTCACGTTGCGGGCGTTATAGTCGGTAACGACGATACCGTTCGCGGCGTTGCACCAAACGCACAGCTCGTTGCGATGAAGATATTCTCCGACGTTATGGATACCGCGAGATCGGCGTGGATTCTTTCTGCGCTCGAGGATTGCGTTGTGCTCGGCGTTGACGTTATCAATATGTCGATAGGTACCGCCTGCGGCTTCTCGCGCGAGAGCGACGAGGAAAAGCTTAACGGTATTTATGACAGAATCCGTGCGGCAGGCATAAGCATGGTAGTTGCGGCTTCCAACAGCTATTCCTCGGCATACGGCTCCGAGGCAAACGGTAATCTGGGACTTACCTCTAACCCCGATACCGGTACCGTCGGCTCGCCCTCTACCTATGACGGCGTTATGTCGGTCGCTTCGATAAGCGGTGTCGAAACGCCTTATATGCTTTACGGCGACAAGATAATATATTTCGTCGAGTCCTCGGACGCATCGGGCGATGAGAATAATTTCTTCGATACCCTCCTCGGCGATAAGGAAAGCATCGATATGGAATACGTGCTTATTCCCGGCGTCGGCAGAACGGCAGACTATTCGGGGATGGACGTAAGAAACAAGCTCGTGCTTGTGCGCCGCGGCTCGAATACCTTCGAGGAAAAGGCAATTATCGCACAGCAGCAGGGCGCGGCGGGTATCGTCATCTATAACAACGTTTCGGGCGATATCAAGATGAACGTCGGCGACGCTACTCTTGCGGTATGCTCTATCTCGCAGGATGACGGCGAAATGCTCGCAAAGCAGAACGGCGTGCTGAGAATCGCAAGAAATCAGACCTCGGGTCCCTTCATTTCCGACTTCTCCTCGTGGGGTCCCACTCCCGATCTTCGTCTTAAGCCCGAAATCACCGCACACGGCGGCAGCATTCTTTCTGCAGTAACCGGCGGCGGCTACGACAGACTTTCGGGTACCTCGATGGCGTGCCCCAACCTTTCGGGCGTCGTCGTGCTCCTGAGACAGTACGTTGTCGAAAACTTCCCCGAGATCGCGAACGATAACGTAAAGGTCAACGCGATGGTATCCTCGCTTATGATGTCCACCGCGGATATCGCGATCGCGAAAAACGGTTTGCCCTATTCCGTTCGTAAACAGGGTGCAGGTCTCGCGAACCTCCTTAACAGCATAAATACTCCCGCATATATAACTACCCGTGATAAAGACGGCAATATAATGGACAAGGCCAAGCTTGAGCTCGGCGATGATCCCGAAAAAGACGGCGTTTACGAAATGACGTTTACCGTCAACAACTTCGGCGACGAAACGGTTACCTACGATCTCGGCGCATACGTTATGACCGAGGGTGTCAGCGAAACCAAGACGGCTGCAGGTAAGACCACCGTTACCGAGGAGGCTCATCTTCTCGACGGTGCGAAGATAATTCTTACAAGCAACGATGCAAACGGCGGTCATATCAAGGGCAAGAAGGTTACCGTTTATGCAGGCGACAGCCTTGAGGTAACGGTTACCGTATCGCTCGGCGACGAGGATAAGAAATATCTCGACGATTCCTTCAAAAACGGTATGTACGTCGAGGGCTTTATTACTCTCGACGCCGTTGACGGCACCGATATCGACTTGAGCGTTCCATATCTCGCATATTACGGCGACTGGACGGTTGCTCCTCTGTTCGACCTCACCTATTACGATACGAACGCCGATGAGCTCGACGACGGTATCGACGAGGAGGACAAGATCAAGGCTGATGCATACCCTACCCGTCCCGTAGGCGGCGTAAGCGACGACTACGTCAGCTATCTCGGCTCTTATTACTTCCTTCAGGATTCGAAGGATATGGTGATTTCGGCAAACGAAAACTATATCGCGCTTTCGAATCAGGTGGGCTCGGTGCATTCACTCCGATTTGTTTGGGCAGGTATGCTCCGTAACGCCGCGAAGATAGATATCTCGATAACCAATGCGACCACCGGCGAGGTGATATTCACAAAGACCGAAACCGACGTTCGTAAATCCTACAGCGACGGCGGCGCTTCGATATATCCCGCGAATATCAAGATAGAATTCGATACCACCGAATACAATCTCGCAAATAACAGCGAATACGTCGTCAAGCTCGTCGGCTATCTCGATTACGGCGACGGCGGACTTGCAACCAACGAAAACAACACCTTCGAATTTCCGCTCACCATCGACTTTGAGGCTCCGACGGTAACCGGAATCGAATACTACTACAAATACGATAAGACTCTTAATAAAAACCGCCTCTATGCCGACGTGCTTATCTATGATAATCACTATTCCATGTCCTCCCAGATCGGATACGTCGGAATGGGTGAGGACGAAAACGGCAACCCCACTCCCGAATTAAAGGCGTTCGAGCAGTATATGACTCCCGTATACTCCGACCGCAACAGCACTACACGCGTTACCTATGAGCTGACCGATTATCTCTATGATATAAAGAATAACGCGAACAACAAAAACAGCTTTGTTCTTACGGTCTACGACTACGCGCTCAACTACGCGACCTATGAAATCGGTCTTCCCGACGATTTCACCGATTTCTATTTCGAAAGCCTTGAAGAAGGACTTACCCTTTCTCCCAACGAGGTATACACCCTTTCTCCCACCGTATTGCCCTATACCGAATGGTCCGAGCTCCTGGAATACACCTCGAGCAAGCCCAGCGTTGCAAGAATAGTAAACAACAAGATCGTTGCAGTCGCTCCCGGTAACGCGGTGATAAAGGCGCAGGATCCCAATACCAACGAAAGCGTAACCTTTAAGGTAAAGGTACTCGACGAAAACGACGAGGGCTACCGCTTCTACGACAGACCTGTGGTAGACGTCTTCACTCTCGACGGCTATCAGACGATAAAAGCGTATTACGTTCTCGATAACGAGGAAAAGGATATCGGTGATAACGGAAATATCAATTTCTTCGAGGGCAACTTCAATCTTTCACTCTATCCCTCCGAATGCGTAAGACTCAATTATTCGCTCGACGCGTACTTCCCGAAGAACACAACCGTTGTCTTCGAATCGAGTAACGAAAATATCGTCAAGGTTGATTCGCTCGGTGCGGTAACCGGTGTTGCCGAGGGCTTCGCTTCGGTAACCGTCAAGGTGCTGCTCGATAACCAGAGCACCTATTATTCCGAAACCGTTTCGGTAGAGGTGAAGGACCCATATATAACTACGGGCGCGAGCCTCACTCACTATTACGGTAACGGCGGTCTCGTGGTTATTCCCGAAAGGCTCAACCTCCGCGAGATCGGACAGTTTGCTTTCTCGAACTTTGAATATATTATGAAAACCCCCGAGGAATTGGCGTTTGACGATGCCGAAACCTCAAAGGCTTGGTTTATAGGCGATAACACCGTAACGAAGGTGGTTATCCCCGAGGGTGTCGAAAAGATAAACAGCTACGCCTTTGCAAACCTCACGGCGCTCGAGGAAATCGTTCTTCCCTCGACTATGCGCTCGATAGAATACGGTGCGTTCTATAACTGCGTAAATCTTAAAAAGATAAGCTTCAGCAGCGAAAACAATCTTCAGATAATCAGCCAGAACGCTTTTGAAAACTGTAATCTTAGCGGCTCGCTCGAATTGAGCTCGATCTGCGTTATCTCCGATTACGCGTTCGCGGGCAACAGAAATCTCGAAAGCATCACACTTCCCGAATCGCTTCTTTCGGTCGGTCAGTATGCTTTCGCGGGCTGTAAGAAGCTTAAGAACCCCGTAATCAAGTCCAATAAGGTAAAATACGGCGCATACGCCTTTACCGACTGCGAATCGATAACCGAATTTTATATCAATTCGGCGGTTCTTCCCGAGGGTATGTTCTATGAATGTGCTTCTCTTGAAAAGGTAACTATCGGACCCGACGTTAAGGATATCGGCGCATTCGCGTTCAGAGATACCAAGGTCGGCGAAATATCCGTCGCATCGGGCAACACCGTTTATAAGGTGCAGAACGGCACGACGGTTGATTCCGCAGACGGTAAGACCTTGATCGCGGTTGCTCCGACGGTAAGCGGCGAATTCAGCAACAGCGGCTATCAAAAGGTCGGCAAGGGTGCCTTCTCGCATAACCGCAAGATAACCTCCGTTGTTATGCCGAACGTTACCGAAATCTACGATTACGGCTTTGCTTCGAACGAGTATCTCGAAAAAGCATCCTTCGGTAAGCTTACAAGCATCGGCGAATACGCCTTCTTCGAAACCGCGATAAGCGAAATGCCCGAAATCACCGCGGAAACAAGAATAGGCAGATACGCATTCTCGTTCACAAATCTCACGTCGGTCAATATTCCCGATAACGCAGTGATAGAGGAGGGCACATACAGCGAATGTACGAGCCTTACGACCGTGGTTATCGGAAATAACGTAACCGTCGGAAAATACGCGTTCAGTCTTAATAAGGACAATGCCTTTAAGGTCGTTCAGTATGAAGAAAACGGACAAAAGCGCTTCCGTTATG
>JAGBWF010000062.1 GCA_017629895.1 Clostridia bacterium | reverse complement strand
TAAATGGGCTATTTACGCCCTTGAAAAGAAAATAAAAAAAGAAACAGTGTGCTTTCAACGAAACGAAAGCGCACTGTCTTTTTATAAGGAATAGAGATTTTTTATTGTATTTTCAAGGGCTTTGAAGAAAAACTTCGACTGTCGTAGATTACTACGCCGACGCTCGTTTTTCTTCAAAACTACCCTCATTTCTCTCGGTCTGTTTCAGTTTTAGTGTCTGATTACTTTTTGAAGAAATTGCGGATAGCGGTGCTGTATTCGTAATAGTAATTCTCGTATTCCTCGAGAAATTCTTCGATATCATAGCCGTATTCCATAAGAACGCCTGCACCGATTACAGCGAAAATGATATATAAAACACCGAGGCCGAGACCGATTGCCGAGGTAACGATGCCCGCAACCGCAAAGCCGTTCTTCATACCCGCCTTCTTTGCCTTGCTCTTAGAAGAGATGGAAAGAATAAGACCAACGATCGCACAGGGAAGCGCGATATAGAAGGTACACATCATAACGAGCGATACGATACCGAGTACCATACCTGCGATACCCTGACCCTTGCCGGGAAGCGAGGGCGCGGGGGTGGGAGTATAAGACTGATTAGCGCTGAAATCATTCTGAGGAGCCTGAAAATTATTTGCAGGCGCTTCGATTTCGATATTTTCGGACTGGGGCTTGAGCTCCTGATCGGGTGCCTCCTGCTTAGCGGAAAGCTCGGTTTCCAGGGGAGCGCCGCAGCCTGCGCAGAAAGCCGCGCCGTCATTATTTTTTGTGCCGCACTGAGAACAAAACATTATTATATCCTCCTAAAAGTTTATCGTGTAAGACAATTATATCATACTGTTCGATTAAAATCAATCGGTTTTTCGTATATTTTATGCAAACACGAAGAAAAATATACTATTTGATCACGTCGTAATAACCCATTCCCGAAGGAACGAAATATATATCGCGGTTTCCGAGGTGGGTATTGAGGCTCACGAGAGTAAAGCCTTCGTAATGGTATTCCTCGCTTCCGTCGGGATAGCTATTAAAGCCGAGCTTTTTGTTTTCGGCGTCCTTTTTTGCCGAGGCGAGAATATCCGATACGGTTATATCGCCCTCGTTCAACGCCATTTCGAGCATTTTCGGCTCGCCGTCTATCTCCGCCATCATAATACCGCCGACAACGTAAACGATACGAAGCTCGTCGTAATAGATGTACTCTATATCACCGTCGCCCTCGGGGGTATACGAAAGCTTATATTCGTTAGAGCCCGCGCAGGAAACGAGAAGAACGCAAAGGATAAGAGAAAGACACAGAATAATCCTATTCTTCATCGCCGTCCTCCTTCTTTTCGCCGTTGAGCTTCAGCTCTGCAAACTGCTCACGCGTGATAAGAATGGGGCGCTTTTTGGTTGCCGAATCAAATTCGCCGATATAACCGCGGCGTTCCATTTTATCGATAATTCTTGCCGCACGCGCATACCCGAGCGAAAGCCTGCGCTGGAGCAGCGAGGTGGAAACGGTGCCGCATTCGATAGCAACCTCGATAGCATCCAAAAACATCGGATCCATCTTTTCGTCGCCGTCGTCTGCGCCCTCTGCCGAGGCCGCACCCTTTTTGCCCTTCATACCGCAAAGCTTTGCTTCCTGCTCGATCTGCTTCATAATAGCTTCGTCGTACTGTGCGTGTGCCGCTTCCTTTATAAACTGAGTAACCGCGGCAACCTCGCCCTTACCGTCAACAAAAGCACCCTGAACACGAGTCGGCTTCATCGCGCCGACGGGATAATAGAGCATATCGCCCTTGCCGAGAAGCTTTTCGGCACCGGTCATATCGAGAATCGTACGCGAGTCAACCGCCGAGGTGGTGGTGAGCGCAATACGCGAGGGAATGTTCGCCTTGATAAGACCGGTAATAACGTCTACCGAGGGTCTCTGCGTACCGATAACGAGGTGTATGCCCGCCGCACGCGCCTTTTGTGCAAGACGGCAAACCGAGGTTTCAACGTCGTCGGGCGCGGTCATCATAAGGTCGGCAAACTCGTCGATAAATATAACTATCTGAGGAAGAAGCTGTCTTTCGGGATCATCCATAACGGCGTTGTTATAGCCCATAAGGTCTCGCGCGCCGACCTCCTGAATAAGACGGTAGCGGTTTTCCATTTCGGAGCAAGCCCAATTAAGCGTACCCGCCGCATTCTTCGGATCGTTGATAACCGGTACGAGAAGGTGCGGTATGTCCTTATAATCCGAAAATTCAACGGTTTTCGGGTCGATAAGTATAAGCTTGACGTCGTTGGGATGGTTGCGGTAAAGCAGTGATATGATAAGCGAGTTTATGCAGACCGATTTACCCTGTCCCGTCGCACCCGCAACAAGCAGGTGGGGCATCTTCGCGATATCGAGATATACGGGGCTGCCCGCAACGTCCTCGCCGAGCGCGCAGAAAAGACGGCTCTTGTTTTCGCGGAAGACGGGGTTATCGATAAGTCCGCGCAAACGCACGGTAGAGGTGGATTTGTTGGGTATTTCAACGCCGACAGCCGCTTTTCCGGGGATATTTTCTATTCTTACGGCGGTCGCCGCAAGGTGCAGTGCGATATCCTCGGCAAGATTGGTTATCGCCTTTACTCTTACACCGGTTTCGGGCTGAAGCTCGTATCTTGTAACGGTAGGTCCGTAGGTCGAATTGACAACCTTCGCCTTTACGTTAAAGCTTGCGAGAATTTCCTCGAGCTTGCGGCTGGTACGCTCGACCTCTGCGCCCGTCGGTCCGCCGGTACCGTTGGAGGTATCCGCGGTAAGCAGAGAAATGGGGGGATAAACGTAGGGCGTATCCTCGACAGGCTCAAGGCAAAGCTCGTCCTCGTCCGTCTCCTCGATAAGCTCGGGAATGGTTTCGGGGGGATTTTCGGAAACGGCAGGGGCAGGATCGGGCTCGAAGGGGAGCTCGTCGGGAGCAGGCTCGGGCTGATCGGCAGCTGCGTTCGGAATGCTCTGATCGTTTTTGGGATCGTATTCCGAAACGGTATCGTAGCCGCTCTTATCGGGCACAATCGGATCCTCGGGAAGAGGCGGCTCGATCTGAACGGGATTTTCTTCCTTCTTTTTACGCTTGGGCTGAGGCTCGGGGATTTCGGTATCGTCCTCCTCGCGCTCCTCACGCGCACGCTCTGCGGCTGCACGGAAATAATTTATAATCGCCATAACGGTATCCTTCGGGGTTGCACCGCAAAGCAAAACGGTGCAGACGAAAATACCGAGAATTGCAAGCACCATCGAGGCTGTCGCGCCGATAAGCTTTATAAAGAGCATCGCTATCGCGCCGCCGACAAAGCCCGCCGACTGAAGCTCTACACCCTTTTGGTAGAGATCGCGAAGCGCCATTTCGTCGCCGCCCGCAACAGCAACCTGAACGACGAGCGAAACGAAAATGAATTCGAGTGAATAGAGAAAATATTTCACTCCCGCAACGTTATTATCGTGATCCTTCGTCCAGAAAATATCGATCAAAAGCATTAAAAACGGAACGACGTAATACATCGGACCGAAAAGTCCCTTCAGACAGTCGGAAACTATTCCGCCCAGCCAGCCGTTATTCATAAACGGGAAAAATGTAAGAATTATGAAAAACGCAACAAAGGCAACTGCCCAGCGGATTATTTCGGAACGGTCGATCTTGATTGCCGTCTGCTTCGCACGGGGTTCCTTTTTTGTGCTCTTTTTACTCTTGTTGTTTTTCTTATCCGCCACTTTTAACTCCTTTTTACATCAAAACGCACGCTGTAACAGCAGCGATTCCGATTATTATACAATAAACCGCGAAAAACGTGAAGCTCTTGTTTTTTGTGAGGTACTGCAAAAGCTTTATCGCGAAAAAGCCTACTGCCGCCGCAGTAACCGCGCCCGCAAGCATCGGTGCGAGCATCGAGGCGGAAACACCCTCCTCGAACATATCGGGGATTTCGGTAACGCAAGCGCCGAGTATTGCGGGGATCGACATCAGAAACGAAAATCTTACCGCTTCCTCGCGGCTGTATCCGAAAATTCTGCCGCCCGTTATCGTCGAGCCCGAGCGCGAGATACCGGGGAGAATACCGATAAGCGCCTGCATAACGCCGACTCCGAGAGGTCTCAGATATCCGCCGTTTTCGGCTGTCGAGGTCTGCTTGCCGATACGGTCGCTGACTATAAGCATACCGCCGTTGATTATAAGCAGGATACCGATAGCCCACGAAATTCCGCTCAATGCCTCGACCGTTTCATCCAAGCCGAGAAGCTTGACGGGAATAAGCGGAAGCGTTGCGATGCAGAGCATCAGAAACAGCCTTTCGCCGCTTTCGAGTCCCTGACCGAGCTTTCCTGTAAAAAGCTTCTTCGCAAGCGAGAAAAAGCCCTTTATAAGCATCAACACGTCCCTGCGGAACACAATGCATACCGAAACGAGCGTTGCAAGGTGCAACACGATATTAAAAGCAAAGCTGCTTTCGGCTTCTGTGCCGAAAAAGTTCTGCGCCAGCGCGAGATGTCCCGAGCTGGAAATAGGCAGAAATTCCGCTATGCCCTGAATTACTCCGTATATTATCGCTTCTAAAATTCCCATCGAGGTCTCCTTTTAGCCGTTTGTATGCTCAGACGTACAAGCCGAAGCCCGATTTGCGCGTCTGAACACGCAAGCCTTTTGATTTGACTGCCCCCGCGGCAAAGCAGGGGCAGTCTGTATAACAGGTTTATTCGAAATCTATGGTGTCGAGCATATCCTGAAGCGCAGTTTCCGCCGCGGTAATTACCGATTCAAAACGGGACGCCACGTTGGTATTGAGCTGCATATACTGACCCATAATGCCGCCCCAACCGTATGCACAGCCGAGGTCGAAGGTGCGCGAATCGAAGATAAGGTCGAGCATTTCTCCCGATTCGTCATCGCGCGAGTCGCGGTATTTGAGCTGAATGTCATAGTATGCGGGGGTAACGACGTGCATCGAGTATTCCGCAATCGCAGAGATCAACGTGCCGAGAGCCTCGAGGTCCTGCTCGCTGTGGGTTACGGGAAGGAACATTACCGATGCGTTGTCCTTCGAAACCGTGTGGTAATATCTGTCCTGATGCTCGTAATATTTGGGCATAGGAAGGATACCGAACTCATCCTGCATAGGTCTGAAGGATGCAACGTTGATAAGACCGCACATATAGAACAGCTCTCTGCCCTCGACGAAGGACTTATGTACGGTTTCCTCCCAAACGTTTTTCGGCGCGGGGAACTTGGATTCGTACTTGGGGCTGTTTGCGACCATAACGACGCTTTCGTTATTGTAGAATTCGAGCACCTTGCCGAGAATGCTGTAGGTTTCGTCGGTGCCCTTCGAAAGAGTGAGGTAGGGCAGGTCGTTTTCGTCCTTTTCGGCAACCTTAAGACCTGCGGATACGAGATGAACGTAGATATTATAGGTTTCGGTACCGAACGCCCAGGTGTCCTTTTCGTCGAGAACGCCGTCTGCGCTGGAATCGTAGGTGATATCGTAATCGGTACAGATTTCGACGAATTTATCGTAGGTCCACTTGTCTTCCTTTACAAGCTGATAAAAGTCCTCGTTTACGTTGCGTCTGTCCTTAAGGCTCTTGTTGAAAAGAATACACCAGGTACCCTGATCGTCATAGGTATTGATATCGCCGCAGGTGAAGAACACCTTGCCCGCAATAGAAAGATCCTCTACCGCGTTTTTGTCCCACCAGGGCTTCGAAAGATCGATAGTGCTCACGGAATTGAGATCGACGATCATATCCTCAAGCGCAAGAGTAGATGCTCTGCCGAGCGAATCGAAGCAGATATCGTAGGTATGAAGTCCCGAGGTAACCTGATTTTTTACAAGCTGAGGGACGTTGGTGGCGGTGGTCGCATCGTGAACCATTTCGCCGCTTACGGTACAATTATACGTTGTTTCGATGTAATCGAGAACCCTTTTCTTCGCCTCGTCAACGGCAGAGGGGTTTTCTTCGGAGAAAATTATTTCGCCGGTATAGCCGAGAATCGAATTCGAGCCGGCTCCGAAATGATGGCAGAGAACGTTGATTTCCTTGCCGCCGAAATCGATAACGGGGGTTGTCAGATCAAGACCCTTTGATTCCTCGTTCTGCGAGGATTCGTCGGCAGTATCGTTACACGCCGCCAGAAAAGGCACAAGCATAAGCAGCGCGAGCAGACAAACAAACAGCTTTTTCATTTTCTTTCCTTTCGGTTTTTTACGGGTGCATAAAGCACCGGTATTATAATATTATGTATTATAACAGTGTATTCTTT
>JAGBWF010000061.1 GCA_017629895.1 Clostridia bacterium | reverse complement strand
GCTTCGTTCATCGGAACGCGGTAAAGCTTTCCGTCGATTTCGCGGTAGAGATAGGTGCTGTGCCAGACTGCGTTTGTGATTTCGGTATTGGTGTTCGCCGCAGTTCCGCCCTCGTTACCGCTCTGGTCGATAGCGTTCACGCGCTTAAATTCAGCCGCAAGCCCTTTTCCGTGTCCGGGCGAGGAGAAGATCGGGCTTATAAAGTCCTCGGGATCCTTCCAACCGTATTTTGCACGTGTTTCCACAGAAGAAGCGAGGGTAGACTTTTCAATAACCTCGATTTTCATCTGAAGCTTGTCGGGCTCGGGCGAATAAACGCTTATTTTCAGCGTATCGCCGGGGAGATAGTAATATTCGGTATAGCTCCAATGATAGTTCGCATAGCAGTTGTTGCCGTTCGCGGTAACGGTGTACTTGCCGCCGTGCGCGTCGTAACCGCCTACGTCCTGATCGGTTTCGGTGATATAACGCCAGAAGGGACGGAATGCTATACTTCCCTTGCTTATGGTGTTGGTCTTCGTATTGATAACGCCGAGCGAGAAGGAAAGTCCGACGTCGGATTCGCTATACGCGTTGCCGCCGAGATATACCGAAGGGTTATCCTTGCTTTTAACGTTGGGATCGACGTCAAGCGCGGGGGTGCTCGCGCCGTTATAACGCGAAAGCTTTACCTCGGGGAGCGTTACCGTGCCCTCGATGCCGAGCCATTTATCCTTCGAGGATACGACCTTATGGTACCATGCACCGCCGAAAACGGGGTGGGGCTTGGGGTTAAGCTTTTCCCCTGCGATCGTTCCGTTATAGATTTCATAGCCCGAATCGTCGGTCTTCTCGGTTACGGTGATTTTGCGTGTTTTTTCGGTTGCGGCGTTGCCCGCACTGTCTTTAAGATTATAGCTCACGGTGTATTCTCCGGCCTTTGCCGAATCAAAGCCTCCCTTGCTTACGGTAATTTTATCGGTGATATCTCCGTCGGTTTCATCATAGCCCGAAACGCCGCTCATAAGGTCGTATTCGGCTCCGTTTTCGACGGTTACCTCTTCGGTTCCCGCTTCAATCGTTATTATCGGGGCAACGGTATCGCCCTCCGCCTCCGAGGACTGCTCTGCCTCCGAGGACTGCTCGGCTTCCGAGGATTGCTCGGCTTCAGAGGACTGCTCTACTTCCGAGGACTGCTCCGCTTCGGAGGATTGCTCAACTTTCGAAGATTGCTCGACCTTCGAGGACTGTGCCGATTCGTTCGGCTCCGCCGCATCGCCGCAGGCAAAAAGCCCGATGCAGAGAATAGATGAAAGTAATATCAAAAATACACGTCTCATTTTCGTCATCCGTTCTTCTTGTAAAATTCAATAGCCCGTTCAAGCGCGGCTTCGGCTTGGGTTTCGAGCGATTCATATTGCGATGCAAACGAGCCAACGGGATAATACGCCATATTCTGAAGCATAACGTCCAAGCCGCCCCACTGGTATACCATACCGATATCGCAGGCACGGGTCGGCAGGATATATTCGTTTATCATTTCCGCGGATTCTTCGTCGCGGGTTTTCATATATGAAAGCACGGTTTCCTGATAATCCTTGGCAATCGTGTTCTTGGATGCCGCGCCGAGCACGTTCAGCGCATCGACCGTCATCGTAAGAGCGTCTCCCACAACGCAGGTGGGGATGGCAAAGCAGCTTGCGCCCCAAGGATTTACAAGCGAATGATAACCGTCCTGCGATTTTTCGAACTTAGGCTCGGGAACAACGCCGAAATGCGCTTCCATATCGCCGAGCACGGTTACCGTTCCGAGCGCATCGTTGAAAAACAGCGCTCTGCCTGTAATAAACGCCTCTCGGGTAAGCTCTGTGGGCGTGGGTGTAACGCTGAAATAGTCGTTCGCCGAAACGTAATACTCGTCGTTCTTGACAAAATTCTGTATCTTGTCCATAACGCGTGCACTGCGCTGGTTATACATGGTGAGAGTCGGATATCCGTCGGCATCCGCCGAAGCGATCCTTTCGCCCGCGCCGAAGAAGAAGCCCCACATATCGTCGAGCTGTCCCGCCCAGCCGAATTCGTCCTTGTAATCTATCTTTCCGTTATCGTCGAGGTCGTCGCTCATCACCTTCGACGCCTCGGCAAGAATATCGATAGTCCATTCGCCCTTTCTGACGAGCTCATAGGGCGAGCCACCGAATTTTTCGTTAAAGCCGAACTTTTTCCAAAGATCGTAGTTGAAAAACAGTGCCGAGGTACAGCTTTTGTTAACAAGACCGATGTCGCCGATAGTGAAATAAAGCTGATCGCCGTAGGTCATGCTTTCGTTGAACTCCGCATTCCACCACGGTGCGTCTATCTGCAAGCCGTCAAGCCCGCGGAGATTATAAAGGTGTCCCGCTGTCGCAAGGCTCGCACCGTCGTAAAGGCAGGGCACGACCACCTGATACTCGTCGGTGCTGCTCAGGTTGCCCTGAATTATATGCTGAAGCATCTCGCCGTTTTTGCGGGTGGCACTCATAAACTGAACCTCCTCGAGCTTCAGACCGAGCTGTTCCTCGAGCTGTATCGCACGTTCGTTCAGATCGTCGTTTATTATCTGGGGATAGGTCTGCGCCGCGCCCTCCTCGTAATAAACCGTGTTCGGCAATATCTCGGATTCGAAAACCGAAGAGCTTCCGCAGGTCAGAAAGCTTATGCTCTGTCCGTCATAACGCTTGCCGCTCGTTTTTGCATAATAATTGCCGTTTTCGTCGATATATTCGGTTCGGACTCCGCCGCTGCTTACCTGAACCTCGGGTGTCGATTCCACGCTCTCCTGCGTGCATCCGCAAAGGATTGCCGAGCAAAGCATAAGAAGTGCCGCCGAAAGAGCTATCGTTCTCTTTATCTTCATCTCTACGCCTCCGTCTGTTTTTTTACAGATTAACATACTTTTTTCTTTTTTGCAAATCAGAAAAACAGCTTTCTTTTTAGGGTTTCGCGCGCGTTCTCGCTTATCGCAAGGTGGAACAGCAGATAGCTGAATATAAGCATGACCGCAAGCGAATAAAACGACCACCAGCTCATCGCGATATCGAAGGTAACGCAGAGCAAAAGCTCGAGCAGGACCACCCATCCGCCGAAAGCGGCAAAAGCACCGCCCCAGACGTAAAGCTTACCCTTGTGAAGATAGCGCAGAAGCGTTACCACGGTGCAAACGATCAAGGCAAGCCCGCTTGCAACGGGAAGTGCGAAGGTCAAGAACCAATCGCCGTCGGTAACCCAATTTATATACTGCAGATATATAACTCCCGCCGCAAAATCGCAGGGGACGAATATAACGGGATTTCTTTTTTTGAACCAGAGCGGAAGCGCGAATACGATATATGCAAGTATTATTCCGCCCAGCGCAAACCCGAGCCAGTTAAGCTTGCCGTCGGGGCGCAGGTCCGAAAAAGTGCAGGTCAGTGCCGCAATAGCGAAAAGCATCGCCAATATTTCATTGAAAACCTTCGAGTTTGCCTTTGTGTTCGGCTTTTTTCCGCGAGGGTAAAGAGGCTCTCCCCCGCCCTGCTCTATATCGGGATGATAAACGGCGGTGTTGCAGAGAGGGCATTTTCTTTCGCTCTCTCCGAGCTTGACGCCGCATTTTACACAATACACCTTTTATTCCTCCTGATTGCTTTCTGCCGTAACCGAAACGCCCTCGTCCCGCAGTATCTCGAAAATCAAAGCGATATAACGGTTGTTGGACTTCAGGTTGCTGTAGCTATACTTTGTGTCAACGGTAAAAGCCTTATGGTTGTAAAG
>JAGBWF010000060.1 GCA_017629895.1 Clostridia bacterium | reverse complement strand
CCGACTTGTCCCATAAGGGATATACGGTAATGGCTGTTGCTGCGGATTCTCACCGCGATTTCCTTACCCCCGAACGTTTAAACGTCCGACAACGAGCATTTTGCCCGATGAACTGCGTATTATTCGTTTGTTAGCTGTATTATATACCCTCTTCCGCGTTTTGTCAAGCGAAAAAACGAACGAGCGCGAAAACGAGGCAGAGCACGCCCAGTGCGGTAAAGGCATACCATGAAAGCAACGCACGGCAGAGCCTTTTTGCCCTTCGGACACCGATTGCCGCGATGTTGAGCGCGACGAAAACGGTTATCGCGTAGATTATAAGGAAAAAGATATATTGGTTATAAAGAAACGCGGCTTTGAAATCGAACGAAAAGAAGGAATAGACGCATCTCGTTGCACCGCAGGTTACACATTCTATCCCGAAACGCGAATAGAAAAAGCATTCGGGGAAGAAGTCGATCATATATTTTGCAAGATCGTCGAGAAAGAGAAATGCAAGCAGTGCGAAAAGGTCGAGCGAAAGCATTAAAATACGGAATTTTTTCATATCGAAGCATCCCTTATTTCGATTTCGAAATCGACATCGGCAGAGTATACAGCCGTGATATATTCGCCGTTTTCGAAAAATCTGCAGTTATCGATAATCTGCGAAAGCGAGATGCTTTTCATTCCGGTAACGCCGACGCCGATATGCTTGCAATAGGCTTCCTTTGCCGTCCATAAACAGAAAAAACGCTTTAGCTGACTGTCGGTAAGCGACTCGGATTCGCCCTCTCCTCCGAGGATATATTCGAAATCGCCGTCGATACAGCAGGCGCGCATAACACGCGGCTCGGTATAGCGTATTTTTTCGGTATCTACGCCGAGACCGCAAAATCCTACGGCGCAAACGACGCGCTCCTTTGAATGACTTACGCTGAAAAACACCTCTGCGTTTTCGCAGTAGGGCTTGCCGTTTTCGGTGCGGGCAAATATAATATCGCGCTCGTCGATACAAAGAAGCTCGGATATCCCCCTGCGCGCAAGCGCATCGCCGAGCAGGCTACGTCTTTTGTCGTTTTCGATGCGTTTGCGGTCGATATCACGTCTGCGCGTTTCGTCGGCAAGCGCATAATATTTTTCGTATTCCTCTTGTCCGAAGCTGTCGAGCGAAGCGATATACAGAAGCATATTACTTCTTTCCCGCGAGCGATTTGACCTGCTCGAGCACCTTTGCGATAATGCCCGATTTGGTATCGTTTTTGGAAGCGTCTACCGAAACGATTCTGAGCTCGCCGTCCTTGATAACGATAAAGGAAAGGGGAGTAACGGTTACCTTCGCACCCGAGCCTGCGGGTGTGTTCGATTTTTTGACGGTTGCGTTTACAATATTCGCGCCGCCGCCCGCAAAGCCTGCGGAAATCTTCGAAACGGGGATTATGGTCATGCCGTCGATTTCGGTTTTTTCGCCGAGCACCGAGCCCGCGTCTGCCATTTCGAGCGCCTTATCGGCGGTGAAGGACATAAGCTGCATTAGGTTTTCTGCCGCACTCGGCTTTCTGATATTTTCGTTGCTCATTGTTGTATGCCTCCGTTATTGTTTTTTGGATCCGCATTATCGAGAAT
The DNA here is from genome assembly GCA_017629895.1 of Clostridia bacterium. Lineage (GTDB taxonomy): Bacteria > Bacillota > Clostridia > Oscillospirales > CAG-382 > Coliplasma. Next base: position 4,348 of record JAGBWF010000060.1, on the reverse strand, counting down.
GCTCTCTGCACTGTCGAGCGCACTGCGGAAAATGGCGCGAAGTACGTGGAAAAGCTTGATTTTTACAGTGATTTCGGCTTCGAAATGCGCGTCGTTCTCGAAATCGCAGCCGACTCTTATATCGCCTGCCTTTTCCTTGAATTTCGCGTTTGTTTCGAGATAGCCGACAAAGGGATAAACCGCCGCGCAGACCAAGCCGTAGTCCATCGCCGCATCAGCCGCGTCGCTTCCGCCGCAGATTGCGAGGATATGAAGCTTTTTAATGCGCACGCGCTTTAAAAGCCAAGAAATCTGCCCCGCGAGGAGCGAAAGGACGGCGATAAGCCTGCTTACCGTGTCCGAAATTCCGCTTTCCTGCGTGTCCTTTTTTATCTCCTCGGCGTCCGTCAGCGCTTCGATTCCGAAAATTCTTTTAAGATATCGCCCGAAGGAAGACGGTTCCTTTTTCTGCTTGATATCGTACAGCTTATAAAACAAAAGCTTTGCAAGCAGAGTAAGTCTTCCGTTCGTGTCGAACTCGAAAACCACCTTTATATCGAGCGAAAGGATAAGCGAAATCAACAAGATAACGGCGCAAAGCGCGATAAGTATTATTTTTATTGCAAGCATTTGCGCCGCACTCCTTTTTTAAAATTATTCAGCCTTGGTTTTCTTCTTTTTGATAACCGCAACGGCAGTGATTGCGCCGCCGATCACGATAATTGCCGCGATAACGATGATTATTACGAGGGTGGGATTGCCGTTGTCGAAGGTGTCTTCAGTCCAATCGACAGGGTTAAGAGCCTCGGTGTCAACGAAGAGGGCGTATTTATCGTAAACGACGGAGTCGTTATAAACGACCGAGATATTGTTATATGCGCCCTTGCGGAGCTTGGTTATCTTGGTGCCGTCTGCGGTCTTGAGCATCGAAAGGGTTATGTCGATAACCTGCTCACTGCCGTCGGAGCCAAGAATATAGAGCTTGCTGCCGGTTTTTGCATCTATATCGGAGGTGTCCTCGACACTGCCGACAGCCGTATCGATAGTTGCGGTGATCTTTAAGGGCTTAACCGTTTTGCCGAAGAGGAAGACGCGGTAGCTGCCCTCCTGAGTGTCGGAGGAAATGAAGCCGTCCTTGTGCTTGAGATAATAGCGCGTTTCGTAATCGCTGCCCGATTTTACGGTGAAAAGACCGTATGCGCCGCTAGAAAGGCGGAAGCTCGAAAATTCTGCGGGGAGAGTGTCCGAAACGGTAAGCCCGTTACCGTTGGGGGCAGAGAGATAAACGCCGCTGACGGTGTTTTTGAGCGCGCCGTAGACGTCGGGGTAGCCCGAGCTCTTTTCGAATTTCCATATCGCCGTTTCGGGCGCGGTTTTGACGTAATAGCCGTTGTAGCCGTAAGCTATCTCCGCCTTTTCCGCGGTTATACCGTCTTGGTGATTGAGCACGAACGCGTCGCCCTTGCCCGAGGAGGAGAGGATCATATAGCTTTGACCGTCGGAAAGCGAGGTGGTAAGCTCGTAGATGGTTGCGGTTTCCTCCGAAACGGTGGTGCGCTTGCTCTGAGAAAGCTCATAGGAGCTGATTTTATCGGTTTCTACCGTAACGATTCCGTTTTTTGCATAAGTGGTTGTCATTTCGCCCGTCGCCTTATCGCGAACGAATATCGGGCGGCTTTCCTTGAAATCATTGCCGAGCTTGAACTGAATCGCGGCGATATTTGTCGGAGTGCCCTCAGCCTTTATATCATAGCTCGCAAATGCGCTGTGAAGCTCGGGGGAGTGGGATTCGGTCTTTTCGGTAACGTCGAGCGAGTTGATACCGTCGCCGAAAACGGTAACCTTGCCGTTTACAGCCTTATCGCAGAGATACTGCGGGCTGGAATAGGCGATATCGAGATAGGAATCGTCTGCACCGTATACAGCCGCGGTTTCGGAAAAGTCGGTTGACCACGCGCCCTTGGCTTTAAGGTCAACCTCGCCGTTTGCGCTGATACGTCTTATCTTAACGCGCGTTCCGTCGATTTCAAACACCGTGAGGGTGAGTGTGTTGGTAAGGCAGTTGGTATAGCCGACGTAGCCGGTGTTCATATAGGTGAACTTGAGCTCTACCGCGTCGGGAACCTCTTTTTGCTTGTTCTTTTTGGATACGTACATAGTATCGCCCTTGGCGAGATAAATATTCGAGCCGCCGATATAATCGTCGTAGGCGGAGGAATGGTTATGTCCGAAAAGGAAGATAATATTAAGATCGTCGCCGTATTTGTTCATTGCATCGACCAGATAACAGGCGAATTTGCCGTCGCCGCTCGAGGTCGTGCGGTGGCAATAGTGGAGAGGGATATGAGAGATGACGAAAATCGGCTTATCGTAGCCGCTTTCCGCCTTCTGCTTGAGATAAACGTCGAGCACGGTTGCGGTGTTTTTTATAATCAGCTCGTTCGCGTTGTACCACATATAGTTATCCTCGGGGATAACGAAAACGCCGTAATGCTCGGTATCGTTGGGGCCCGATTTTGTGAGTCCCTTCGTATCGCTTCCGTCGTGGTTGCCCTGTACGAATATCATTTTATCGTCCGCCATTGCGGGATATGCACCCTTGACGGTATTCTTCAAAAGCTGAAGCTCGTCGTTCTTGGCATCGTAATCGTTGCCGAGGTCGCCGCCGAACAAAAATCCGTGCGCTTCATCGTAGCCCTCGGCTTTAACTGCATTGAGCAGGGTTTTAACGTTGTCTGCCGAAATTTCGGGAGTAGAAGCCTGGAAGTCGCTTCCTGCGATAACGACGATAGGCTTGCCGTTTTCCTCCGCAACGGCTGTTTCGTTTGCAAAGCAGAAGCAAAGCGCGAATAAAATTACCGCGAGCAATGCCGAGGTAATGCGTAAAGCCTTGGTTTTCATTGTGTTCTCTCCTTTTTTGCGGTGTGTTAAACCGTTTTGTTGTATTTGCTCATCGCGAGCTCGATATCGCCGTTGATTATCGCATCGACGGCGCACGCCGCACTTTCCTTGACTTCCGAAAGCGTTTTAAGCTCGTTGAAGGTGAATTTGCTCAATACCCAATCGATCGTTTCGATATCCTCGGGGCGCTTGCCTGCGCCGATTTTTATACGCGGAAATTCCTGCGTGCCGAGCATTGTTATAATATTATTGAGCCCCTTCTGACCGCCCGCACTGCCGTTTTTGCGGATGCGTATACTGCCGACGTTAAACGAAATATCGTCGGAGATGACGAGTATGCGTTCGGGCTTGATGCCGTAACGCTTCGCCGCCTTTTGCACCGCGTTGCCCGAAAGGTTCATAAAGGTCTGGGGCATCATCAAAAGGCAGTCGGAATTACCTATCATACCGCGACCGACCTTCGAATCGAAGGCGAGCGTGTTTATCTTTATTCCGTGCTTATCCGCAAGGTGCGAAATGCAGATAAAGCCTGCGTTGTGGCGTGTGTTTTCGTATCTTCCGCCGGGGTTGCCCAAGCCTACGATTATCCAATCGGGCGCGACGTTCATATCGGTCTTGTTGCTTTTTTTGAACATATTGCTTCTCACTTGTGTTTTTTAATAAAGTATTATATCATAAATCAAATAAATAGTCAATGATAAAAGAAATATAAAAAAGCCTTGTCGTGTTGTAAAAACAAGGCTTTAACGTATTTAACGGGACGTTGAAATGGGTCGATGACACTTTGCGGGAATCCTGCTCATCGGGACGGGAGCAGCGAAAAATCAGCGATTATAGTGCTTGAAACAGACTATGAGAAAATGTACTCGGTTATTCGTTGACACGGAATTCCGGTGAAATGTATACCGGACCCTTGGGTGTTGAAAAACCCTGCAGAAATACAAATCGATAGGTGCCCGCAGACAAAGGCTTTACATGGATTGTTAAGGTATTTGTATCGTTGGCAAGTAAGGCGGTTGCCATTTCGTGCCCGGCACCATACTTGTCAACGTAAACGAATCCGTCATCTGTTTTCTTTTCCAGTATAATAGATTCATCTGAATACAAGATTTCTTCGTCTGTATTGTTAATGAACAAAAGTACTATTTCTTGAGTTTCTGTAGTGATGTAATTATCTTTAATTTGAATGTCAATGTCCGTTTTTATGTTTTCGTATACGGCAGGCTGATGGCTATGGTCATTTTCGCTCGTATTACATCCAAACAGAAGCATGACAAGAAGCAGGTATAATGATAGTTTGATTTGTTTCATTGATTAGCACACCTCAAATATATATTAATACGATGGGCTTAATTTGTCAAGTGTGTTGCCGATTCCCGATTACACAATACGAAACAAAAGAAGATGGAACGAACCCATCTTCTTTTATTTGGCACCCGCAGCGAGAATCGAACTCACAACTAACCCT
>JAGBWF010000059.1 GCA_017629895.1 Clostridia bacterium | reverse complement strand
AGAGATCGAAGCGGCAGGTTCCGAAGGTGAACGAGCTCCATTGGTCGATAACGCTCTTCTCGACCTCGCGCTCTAACAGCGAAACAGGAACGTGGCAAGCCAACGGAGCAAATATTTGCGACTTTCCGCCCTGCTGAACGTAGCTGCCGATAACAAGCACGTTAAGGGGAATTTCCTTTAAAGTAGAGCTGCTGAACTGAACCTGCACAAAGCAGTCGAACGTGTCGCCGAGCGATAAATTGTGATCCTCAAGAAAAGCAGAGCCGCATACAACGGGAATCAGCTTTTCCTCGGCTTTTTCGTCCGATCTCTTGCGGAATGGGGTATAATCCGCCTCTGTAAGCGCACTTTCGTCCCAGCCGTCAAGCCAGGTTATTGCCGAATCGACGTAATAAAATTGCGCAGCAGCCGATAACGAATTCAAGGCAACCATTTCGGGCTGTGATGCGATCCAATCAAGCCTGTGTTCGCGGCCGTAGGTACCGTGAGAGAAGCCCTGCTCGTCCTCGGGCAGCCAATAATGATAGCCGAACGATACCGAAACGTTTTGCAAGCCTTCGGTATTCATTAATGTGCGGAGATTGTTCACCGATAATACAAGGTTGGAATAATTGCGCCCGTTCAGGCTTACGACCATTCCGTCTATGCGCATATTTTGCGATGCGTCGTCAAGCTTCTTCTGCCATCCTTGATATACTCCTCCTAGGAAAAGGACGATTACCGTCAGCACAAGCGAGATAAACGGCACGATAAACGACCGCAAGCCACCGCGACGTACGGAAAGCGATGCAAAGCCGAAGCCTCTGAGCTTTAACGCAGAGGTTTTTCCTCGCGGTACGCGCACCTTGCTCTTGCCGCGTTTGTTTGTGCCGCCCTTGCGCGCCGTACGGAGAAACCATAGGCAGAAAAGCATTGCGAGCACTACAATCACGGGCACGGCAAACAGATTGGGCCAAGTCGGAACTCGCGGGTCGAATACCGTCTGCTTCATAACGCCGATGACGGTTTCGCTGTACCATAGAATTTCTTCGTTCTCCTGCGTCGCGATTTCGGAAATCATACTCAACACCGTCGGCTGAAGAAGTATTCCTATTACGGTGCCAAGAATGGCGGATATTCCGCAGATGACAAGCGTGCCCGATAAGAACCAGGTAGCAATTTTGCGGCTCGGCGTTCCCATAGAAACCATGATTTTAACCGTAACGTGTTGTCTGCCGACGTACAGGAAGGCAAAGAGCATAAGAATTGCTACGGTGCCGAAGGAGCATATAAGCAGTATATTCGTGCTCGTCCTTTCGACGTCACGGAAGACGTGCACGGCATTTCCGTAGCCCTGGTCAAGCAGGGTGATGCGTAGGTTTTCGGGCAGTATGGCTTTCAGCTCCGCGACAGCCTCGTCCGCCTTTTCGTTATCGAGCGAAACCGTGCCGAGCAGATATCCGAACAGATGGGTATCGGCGTTGTCGTCGATTGCCCATACGGTGCCGTTGTGATCGTAAGAATCCTTGATGATGCCGCTTACCGTGTAGCTCTGCGCTTTGCCCGAGGGAGTGAGCATATATCGGTCGTTTTCTGTTCCGATCAGCTCGTTCATTGTGAATGCATCGCCGATCTTCAGACCCAGCTTGTTTGCGATGTCGAACGATACAACGCAGGAATACGGGGTTTCGGGGTTCGGCATCTCGCCTTCAAGCAGCTGAAGCTCGTTTTGGTGGAACTCGTTGACGTCGTTCACGTCACGGCAGGGTATTACGCGTACGTAATTGTTCATGGTGCGGTATTGCTCTGCGGCATCGAAAAATACGTCGGGAATCTCCTCGTCCGAGGTGTATTCGACGTAGGGAATCTCGTCCGTGGCTATAAAGGACTCGACCTTAAAAACAGCAAGGCCGTTTGTTGGGTAGCATCCGACGCTGTTAAGCGTGCCGGTTAGGTCTACAAACGACCCGTTCAAAACGTAGCTTTTTTCTTTTTCGGGGGTAAATCCGCTCTCGTTGACGAGTATGTCGATAAAAATACCCTCGTCGCCCGATTTTGAATATATGGCGGTATTTAGGTTGCAAACGTAATAGGAAACTCTGTTTTCGTCAAGCTTTGCCCACTGAACGATAAGGTCGGAAAAGTTGTTTACGACTATAACCGCTTTGTTGCGGTAGGGGATAGTGCCGATATGTCGTGAATACCCCTCTAAGCTCGCAAATTCGGTGTTGCCGCTTGTCCAGGCGTTGACGCCCGAAATAGAAAGAACGGTGTCGTCGTTCAGCGTTTCTGCAACCGCTCTCACCGCGGCATCGGGCTCGTCGGGATCGGGGTATTCTCCGCCCATGTATTCCACAAGCGCAATGGTGCGGTACGCCTCGTCGCAAGCCGCCATTACCGCCTTGCTGTAAAGCAGTACGCCGAGCGAAAGGATCATGGTAAGGGTAAGCAGTATGATCAAAAGCGAGAATAACGCGGTCCGCCCGCGTTCTCGCAATATCGACTTGATTCCGTTGCGAATAAACATATAGTATTTCCCCCAAAACAAGAGAATGAAAACGCATTATATCAAAAATAAGATCATTATATCATAGATGATGTCAACACTAATTTGCGACCGAAAAACGTTGCGATTTTTGACAAAAATCGTTATGCATTTAAATGAAACGCTTCATCATATCAACGATCTTTGATGCGTTGATGTTGGCATAAATAGCAGTATCCTTTACTTCGTACTCTTCAAAAAGCTTTTCAGGCAACGGTACTTTACAGCACTCTTTCATTTCAAGCATAACAGAACTTCCTTGATGGTTTTACATTTATAGTATAGCATCATTTCGACTATCTTTCAAGTCCCTTGAGTTTAGTTTCGATTTTTGCTACAATCCGATCATTTCCATATGTGCGGATATATCAGTACCAATGTCAATGATTGCCCCGCAGTAGACAAAGAAAAGGCAACGTGACGGATAGTATCGTGACTTAAAAGAGATTATATGTTATAATGAGCCGATAAAATCAAGGAGGCAAAAAGTGACTTTTGGCAAAAAATTAAAAAAATTAAGAACCGAGGGGGGATTGACACAAGACGAGCTTGCGGAAAAAATCTACGTCACACGCACGGCGATCTCAAAATGGGAATCGGACAGAGGCTATCCCAACATCGATTCGTTAAAAGCAATTTCGAAATTCTTTTCGGTATCCATCGATGCGCTTCTCTCCTCCGACGAGGTGCTTACGATAGCCGAGGAGGATCATAAGCAAAAAGAAAAACGCTTTAAGGATCTGGTTTACGCCTTGCTCGATCTCTGTATTGCTATGCTTCTTTTTCTGCCGTTCTTTGCCGAGAATAACGGCGTGATCCGAAGCGTCTCACTTATCGCACTTGAGGGTGTTCAGCCCTATTTGAAGGCGGCGTATTTTATTGTTGTGAGCGGTACGTTTTTAGCGGGCGTTCTTGCTCTTGCTTTGCAAAATTGTCAAAAAGCATTTTGGATAAAAAGCAAAACCGATATTTCCTTGATGCTTGGCACGATATCGGTGATTCTGTTTGTAATAAGCTCACAGCCGTATGCCGCGGTGTTTGCGTTCGTGTTACTGCTTATCAAGGCTTTTATTCTCATAAAACACCGATGATACCAAGCGTACCGCCCTTGTGACGAGCCGTTTCTTGCTTCTCCTTTTGACTTCCTCTAAACTGTATTCGAGCGAAAGCCAATACAAAAAAAGGAAGGTAAGAAGATTATGAAAAAACGAAAGATGCTTTGGATGGGGGCGGGCTTGATTGCAGTATTCGTATTGTGGACGGTTCTTGTAAGTCTTGTGGATGTCCGTGCAATCGGTCCAAACGGTTCATCGGTCGGATTTGCTACGCTGAACGGATATGTTCACGATCTCACGGGAGTGAATATGCGATTGTATTCGATCACCGATTGGCTCGGTCTTGTACCCATCGGCGTTGCCTTTGGGTTTGCCGTTCTCGGACTTGTACAATGGATAAAAAGAAAAAAACTATTCAAGGTAGACAGAAGCATTCTCGCACTCGGTGGCTTTTACATAGTAGTGATGGCGGTTTATGTTCTCTTTGAATTTGTTGTCATCAATTACAGACCGACGCTCATTGACGGATATTTACAAGCCTCTTATCCCTCGTCGACAACGATGCTGGTGATGTGCGTGATGCCGACGGCAATGATGCAGTTACGTACCCGCATAAAGAATAATGCACTCAAACATTGCGTGATGATTTTAATTGCCGTGTTTACGTCATTTATGGTCGTGGTCAGGCTTGTGTCGGGCGTGCATTGGATCACCGATATTATCGGCGGTGCGCTGATCAGCGCAGGGCTTGCGATAACGTACGCTTCGGTAAGCGATATACACAAATAAAGAATCAGCCTTTGGGAAATCTCTCGACTTCTCAAAGGCTGATTTTACGTTTATCTGACTACCGAGGAATGCCTATAGATGTAAAACTCTTCTTGGCTTGGCATCCACTTCTTTTCCTTGGGCGGAAAAGTCGCGTCAAAGGCTTCGACAGCAGAAACATCCTCACAGCAGTCTGCGGCGGTGGAAGGAATATACATCCACTTCTTGCCGTCAAGCGCGTTCGGAACAAGCTCTGCTACAAGTAAAGCCGTCGGAAAGTTGCCTTCACGAACAAAACTAACGTTTTTCTTTTTACAGCTCACGAACCCACGGCTCACATAATTACCGGGATTGCCAAAGTTGATGTTCACGTCGTAGCCCATCTTTCGCGCAACCTCAAAGGAATGCTCGATCAAAAGCTTTCCGAGCTTCTGCCTCTGATATTCGGGCGCAACGCAAAGCGGCCCGAAGGACAGTATCTCCTTGCGTTCGCCGTTCTCGTCCTCAAGCCATGCCTTCGTGTACATGATGTTGCCGATAATCTCGCCGTCTTTCTCAAGCACAAAAGCAAGCTCGGGATTGAAATCGGGGTGATTTCGCATCATGTGAACGAAGTAGTGCTCGTCAGCACCGGGCTTGTAGACGTTCCAAAATGCCTCGCGGGTCAGTTCTTCTACGGCTCTGTAGTCTTTTT
>JAGBWF010000004.1 GCA_017629895.1 Clostridia bacterium | reverse complement strand
TGGCACGCCACGATGAAATCCTCATTTCATTCGGATGAAATCGAAACGATTGTTTCGATGAAATTAAATCCGCCTCTTAATCCTTGCGAAGCAAGATTTCATCACGAAGTGATTTCATCCTCCGAATGAGGATTTATCCCGTCGCAAGACGGATTTAGTTGAAAAAAGCACACTTTGTCTACCAAGACAAAGTGTGCTTTTTTCTGGTGGGGACTACAGGGCTCGAACCTGTGACCCTCTGCTTGTAAGGCAGATGCTCTCCCAGCTGAGCTAAACCCCCAACTCGTTGCGGTCGCTCGCAACGTGTTATATAATATCACAGGTCTTTCGAAAAGTCAATACCTTTTTTGATTTTTTTTTAAATTTTTTTCAATGCCGAAAATTCCAAAAGAAAGTGCATAAGGAAGGCTTGACTGCGTTCCTGAAAACCGGTTTTTCGGCTCTATCAAAAGGCTTGCTCTCGCATAAGCTTCGATTTGAAATCATTTCTCTATCGCGGATTTGCGCGAGATGATGGGCGCGATCTCCTCGGGATCGAATTTCGGGGTTCTGTCGTAGGTATAAAGCCCGTTGCACTCCTGCTCGACGTCGGTAAGCTGTGTATAGCAGAAGCCGAATATATCGGGGTTATCGAGAATCGCGTCGGTAACGTCCTTAAGCCTTTCGAGGAACGCTTCCTTGGTTTCGGGAATATTGCCGTAGCCCCAGCCCTTACGATCGAGCATAAAGCCGATACCGCCGTATTCGCTTATAAAAATCGGCTCGCCGCGGTAGGTCTGACGGTCGGAAAATTTATCGACTATCCTGCCCTGCGGGATATCCTTATAGCGCTCGCGAATTGCCTCACCCGACGAATCGTAATCGTGAATATCGAAAACGTCGGTCATAACGTGATAATTACCGCTCGTATCGATGCAGGGGCGCGTCGGATCGAGCGCCTTTGTGGTCTTATAAACGAGCGAAAGTATTCTGTCGTCCTGCCGTCTTCCGTTTTCGTCCCAGGTTTCGTTAAAGGGGCACCAGCCGACTATTGCGGGGTGGTTAAAATCGCGCTCCAATATCTCGATCCATTCGGGAAGAAAGCTGTGTATCGCATCGGGATAAGAGATATCCAAGCCCCAGCTCGCGTATTCGCCCCATACGATATAGCCCAGCCTGTCGCAATGATACAAAAACCGCTCCTCGAACACCTTTTCGTGAAGTCTTGCGCCGTTAAAGCCCATAGCCATAGAGCGAAGTATATCCCCTTCAAGCTCGGCATCGCTCGGCGCGGTGTATATTCCCTGCGGATAGAAGCCCTGATCGAGCACAAGACGCTGAAAAACGCATTCGCCGTTGAGCATAAATTTCGGACCGTCGAAGTGAATATCGCGCATACCGAAATAGCTGAGCACCTCATCGCCTCCGAACGACATATAAAGGTCGTACAACCTGCCGTTGCCCACCTCCCAAAGACGTATATCCTCGATTTTCAAGGTAAGAACCGCGCTTCCGCTAAAGGCGCAGAGCGAATTCCGCGCGACCTCGTTGCCCTCGTATTCGGCGATTGCGGATAAAATACCCTCGCCGACCACGTTTGCCTGAATAGTGAGCGTTTTCGCGTGGATATCGGTGTAATATTTAACCGATTTTATATAATTTTTCGGGGTAAATTCGAGCCATACCGTCTGCCATATACCTGTCGTGCGGGTATAGAAGCAACCCGACGAGGCAAACGCCTGACTCTGCTTGCCCGAAGGTATCTTGTTGCTCCTCGTATCGTCCTCGCAATAAACGGTAAGCGTGTTGCTTCCCTCTCTGCAAAGGCTCGTTATATCGAAGCAGAAGGAGGAATAACCGCCCTCGTGCACGCCCGCAAGAACACCGTTTATAAAAACACTTGCCTTGTAATCGACGGCGCCGAAATTGAGCGCGATACGCCTTTTAAGCCGCTCGGCTGTAATATCGAAGCTTCTGCGGTAAATACAGGCAGGTATAAAATCGGTGTACCCGATGCCCGAAAGCTCGCCCTCGGGGCAGAACGGAACGTTGATCTTCTTTGTAAAGACCGCGTTTTCCTCTTGCATTCCGCGTGCAAGCGCACTGCGCGAAAAATCGAATTCGAAATCCCATTCGCCGTTTAAATTAAGCCAATACTGACGCTCCATCAAGGGTCTCGGATGCTCGCTTCTGTACATAATAAACTCCTATCGATAAAATAATTCCTTCGCACCGCATCATTCGCTTTATGCGACCTTATTAAACCGCTTTCATTTTATCACAACGCGAAAATTTATGCAATAATTTATTCAAAAAACTATTGAACGCGGTTTGTTATTGTGTTAAAATACTATATACTTACAATATGAAAGAGGTATAATTATGATAGTACGCACTCCCCCTATGGGTTGGAACTCCTGGAACACCTTCGGCAGAAATATTGATGAAAAGCTTATAATGGAAACGGCGGACGCCTTTATCGAAAACGGCTTGCTCGAGGCAGGCTATAACTATCTCGTTATCGACGACTGCTGGGCGGAAATGCAGCGCGACGAAAACGGCAGACTCGTCCCCGACCATATTAAATTCCCCCACGGTATGAAATACGTTGCCGATTACGTTCATTCCAAGGGACTCAAATTCGGTATGTACTCCTGCGCCGGCAGTCTTACCTGCGCCGGATACCCCGCTTCCTTTGAATATGAATTTATCGACGCCGAAACCTTTGCCTCCTGGGGCGTTGACTATCTTAAATACGATTACTGCTTCCGTCCGATGAATCAGCAGGGACACGCGCTTTATAAGCGTATGGGCTTGGCACTCGCAAACTGCGGCAGAGATATCTGCTTCTCGGCTTGCTCTTGGGGCGTTGACCGAACTAACGAATGGATAAAGCAGACGGGCGCACACCTCTGGCGCTCGACGGGCGATATAAACGACAGCTGGGCATCGGTAAAGCAGCTTCTCGAAAAGCAGACCGAATATTTCACAACCAACGGTCAGGGCTGCTTCAACGATATGGATATGCTTATCGTCGGTATGCACGGCAAGGGCAACGTTGCGGTTGCAGGCTGTACCGATGAGGAATACCGCACACACTTCTCCGCTTGGGCGTTCCTCGGCTCGCCGCTTATGATAGGCTGTGATATTCGCAATATGGACGAGGTAACCAAGAGTATACTTCTTAATAAGGAAATCATCGCGATAAATCAGGACGGAGCTTACAGACAGCCCTTCGATTGCGGTAATCACTGGTGGGCGCAGGACGTTAAGGTCTGGGCGAAGTTCCTCGAGGGCGGCGATATCGCAGTCGGCGTGTTCAACCTTTCGGACGGTCCCGCAGACCCCTTCTTCTCGTTCGATACGCTCGGTATCGACCGCGTTTCCGGCAAGGCACTCGAAATACGCGATATCTGGAAGGGCGAAACGCTCGGCGTTTTCAAGGACGTATTCCGTACCGAGCATATAGCGGCGCACACCTGCAAGATGTATCGCTGTAAGGTAGTCGATGCAAAGTAACTGTGCAAAATGCAACCGCTTGCTTGATTCGGACGATATAGGAGCAAGCAAAAAGCTTATAAACCGCGGTATGACCGAGGGCTTTTGCTGTAAGGCGTGCTTGGCAAAAGAATTCGGCGTAACCGAGGAGCGCATAACCGAAAAAATCGAGGAATGGCGCGAAAGCGGCTGCCTGCTGTTCACCCAAAAGGTATAAAATAAAAGAGAGAAGACGAGCTCGCGCTTTTATGCATGAATTCGGTTTCTCTCTTTTTTCGTTTAATCCTTCATCTGCCTCAAAAACGCCCAAACGGCAAGCGCGAGCAGTAAAAGCGCATAACCGAGCACCACCGCTATATGCGGCAGCGCGGACGAAAAATTGCCGATTACGAAAGCGCGCTCCGCTTCGACGGCGTGGACGAAGGGCAACAGGTTTGCAATACCCTCGAAAACGCCCCCGACAAGCTCGAGCTCGAACCATATACCCGAAAGCCAAGCCGAAAGGTTTGTGAGCAATGCGCCGCAAACTCCGCCGACCTGCTTATCATTAAGCAGACTGCCGCAAAGCAGACCGAGCGCGATATAAAGCAGCGAGATCGGAATTATAAGCAGCAACGCCCAAAGAAGATTAATACTTAAATCAAGCCCGAGCGCAAGCGCCGCGATATAGCAGACGGCAGACTGTATAAGCGCGATCGGGATTATCGGCAGAGTGTAGCCGAGGATAAAATCAAGCGGCTTCATCGGAGTCGTGTAAAGCCTTACAAGAAACGAGCTCTGCCTGTCCTTCGAAATAATCGTCGCCGTGAAAAGCGTTGTGAAGGAAAGCCCGAACACCGTAATTCCGGGGGTAAGATGCTCGATTTCGAACATCGAAACCGGAATATTCGCCTGAATCAGCGAAAGCAAAAGCAGAAGCACGAGCGGAAAGCCGAAGGTAAACGCGAGATTGAGCGGATCGCGCAGTATCTCCTTAAGATTACGCTTTGCAAAGGTTAAAGCTCTCATATCTGCGCCTCCCTTACAATATTCACAAACGCCTGCTCGAAGGTTTCTGCATTTCCGAGCCTTTTTATATTCTCGGCGGTATCGCAAACGAGCAGCCTGCCGTTTTTCAATATGCCGATACGGTCGGAAAGCCTTTCCGCCTCCTCCATATAATGCGTGGTCAGTATCACCGTTACCCTGCCCTTGAGCGAAAGGATAATGTCCCAGAGCTCGTGCCGTGCCAGCACGTCAAGCCCGAGTGTAGGCTCGTCGAGAAAGAGTATTTTCGGCTCGCTTATAAGCGCCATTGCAATACTCAGCCGTCTTTGCCAACCGCCCGAAAGTTTGCCTGCCTTGCGGTTTATAACGCTGTCGAGCGACAAAAGCGAGCAAAGCTCCTTTATTTTCGCCTCGGTCTTTTCTTTTGAAAATTTGTAAATTCCGCAGATGAGCTCGAGATTTTCGCGCACCGTCAAAATACGCGAAACCGCCGTTTCCTGCGGAGAAAGCGCAATGATCGATTTAACCGCGCCTTGATCGTTATTTATGCTGTGCCCATGCAAAAAGGCATCGCCCGAGCTTGCGCGGGTAAGGCAGGAAAGCATTTTCACAGTTGTGGTCTTGCCTGCGCCGTTAACGCCGAGAAGCGCAAACAGCTCGCCTTCGCCGATTTCGAGATCGAGCCCGTCGAGCGCGGTTATATCGCCGTAGCGCTTTGTTAAGCCCTCAATTTTTATCGCGGTCATTGCTTTTCCTCCCTATTGATTCTTGCGCGTATGCCCTGATAAATATCGCTGAGCATATCGCTTATCAGAT
>JAGBWF010000058.1 GCA_017629895.1 Clostridia bacterium | reverse complement strand
TGATGCGAATGAAGAAAAAATATTTGATGATTTGAAACATCCGCAAGTGTTGGAGGATTTATTATTTAACAATGGTTGTAATACCGATAATTTGATAAACGAATCCGATTATTTTGTTAATAGAATGATTAAGGTTATAAGAGAGTTAAGAAAAGAAGGTTATATAATTGATGATACTGCAGTTATATTATCGGAGTTGGAAATAAGCGAAAACACCTTAAACATTGCAAAAAAAATAAACAAAAAAGAAGTCATTAAAGATTTTGTCGAAAAATTCGGAACGTAACAGCAACTTCCTTATAAAATTCAATTTATCGAACAGAATAATTAACGCCGTCAGATTTTCTGACGGCGTTAATTGTTTGTTTACGGCGAGGCAAATTCACGCCCTATGGTAAACATTCTTACGAGAAGTAGCCTTTCTCGTTTTTTTAATCCAGATTGAATTTCGACTGCTTTAAGAGTCTTTCCTTTATAAGTCCGACGAAGCGGGCAGGGGAGACGACCCTGACCATCGGGCCGAAGGAGAGTATGCGGATAACGAGCTCGGTTTCGTCGTCGGGATCGTACACGAGCGTTAATTTGTACCTGCTCTCGCCGATACGCTCTGCCTGCTTTTCGAAGTGCGCGAAATGGAGCATAACCCGCTCGAGCGCGTTTCTTTCGTCGGTGAGTTCGAGCGTAACGCTTCGCTTTTCTTTTGGTTTCGGCATCGAAAAAGCGATTGAATCGTTTTCGCAAATCGCACATTCGGTTATTCTGCCGAGATTTATAACGCTGTACTCGCGGAAGCCGTGGCAGATAAGGCGGAATTTATCGTCCTTTTCGGAGTATTCGAGCCTTTGCGGCATAACCGTAACTCTCGTTTTGAGGTTGCGTCGTGTTATCATCGTTACGGCAATGCGGCGTTTTTCGCGCAGGGCGGAGAGGATAAGACGGAAATTCGCGATATATTCGGGGCTTTCGTAATCGTCTCCGTCTTGATATTTATCGTAAACGCAAATATCCTGCTCGGTGAAAAGCGGCAAGGTGTCCTCGAGCCCTTTTATCTGCAATCCGAAAAGAGCTATCCTTTTATCGAGAAGCATCGATTTGAGCCAGCGCTTCTGCAAAACGGTAAGCGGAAGGGCGGGGATATGCTTTATCGGCGTGGAAAGGTCGTTTCTTAAAAGCTGCCATTTTTCGCCCTTAAGCGCGGGGACAACCGAAAGGCTGCTTTCGCTGAACGCGGCTTGCTTTACCGTCTCCGAAAGCGATTTTTCGTCGAGCTCGCCCTTTACAGCCTGTGCGATGATTTTCGCGACGGCGTTATAATATGCTGAATAAAGCTCGCTGAATATCATTTTTTATCACCGCCTATTCCGTATAGCTCCTGCATCTTTTTTATATCGAGCTTGAAGCAGTTTTCGACCGCGCGGTTACTGCATTTAAAATCGGTAACGCGCGAAATAAAGGTGCGCACCCAGGGGATAAGCTCGCTCGAATCGAACACCGACACGGAAAAACGGTAATGCGTTTCGTCGATGCGGGTTACCTCGCCGATACGCTTTTCGCGGTAAAGCCGCTGAACGATATGCTCCTCGGCGGGCAGGACCTCGAGCGTGAATTCAAGCGTTTCGAGCCCGCGCGCGTTTTGTCGGCAGGAAACACCCCACATATTTTTTTGGATTTCGGAAAGCTGTGCGCGGTATTCGTCGAAGCGTTCGCATACCTCGCATATTTCGACGCCCGAGATATAATCGACGCGCATAGAGGTGAAGCTTCTGAGCCTCGGGTGGTAGGCAAGAAGATGCTGTCTTCCGCTTTGCGTGCTTATAAAAATACGCAGAGGCAGAACCTTGTGGATATGCGGACGGTCGGAGCGTCGGCTCGAATTTTCGAGCGTGATATAGCATTTTTTGCTCATTGCATCGAAAAGCGATTCGAGCACGCCGCTGTCGAGCGTGCCGGTTATGTAGTGGTGCTTGAAGCCGAAAAGGCTTTCGGCTTCGTCCTGCTTATCGAGCAAGAACGAGCCTATAACGCCGCAGGGGAGTATTTCGGAAAAATAATCGAGAGCATCCCGCGGGACATCGCCGATTTCGGAATCTGCTCTGCGGTAAAGCATTTTTTTGCCCTGCTTTTCGGCGATTATAATGCCCTCCGCGCAATATTCCTTAAGCTTTTTGCGAACCGTCGATTCGTCGAAGCTCAACGGGTCTTCGAAATCCGAAAGGTATTCGGCGATTTTATCGAGAATTTCGTTCAGAGTGAGCGATATTTCGGGAGAGTGAAGTATATCGAAAAGGATAAAATGAAGCGTTATATCCTTGTCGGTAAAGCTTTTTGATTTCCAAGCCTTATAAAGCGGATTGTGGGGGCTTTGGCGGCTGTCGATGGAAATGAAGGTTATCTTACCCTCGCGGTTGCGCAGGAAGCGCATATTATCGGGCATCCAGCTTTCGAACCGACGGCGCTCGTCGTCATAGGAGCGCGCGCTTTTGCGGTCGTATTCCTCGCGCGTTTTAAAGCCGTAAACGTAAAAATCACGCATATACGCACGCACACGCTCGAAATTTTTAATAAGCTCGCTGAAGCCTGCCATTCCAAAAACCTCCTTTTTCGCGGTATATAGACATTATAACAGAAATTCTAATATTTGCAACAAATAAAAAAGAAAAGAGTTTACTTTTCGATATTAACGTGTTATAATAATTGCAAACTTAAATAAGGGTAAAGGAGCAATACGATGGAAAACAACGAATTTATTTACTGTAAAAATTGCGGTGCACAGCTCGATAAGAATGCGTTTTTCTGCATCTCTTGCGGCACGGCGACGGCTAATTCGCAGAATATCGATCCTGCCGCCGACCAGACTGTGCAGGAGGATATCGACCCCAATATCAGCAAAAAGGATTATATCAATAAATACGCACCCGCATCGATAAAGAAGGCGATAAGAAATTCTGCGATCTGGTGCTATATCTGCGGCGGTATTACGGTCGTGTCCGCGCTGTTGATCAATCCGTTCGCCATTCTCGACGGCTTGGCGTTTATCGGTCTCGGCTTGGGCGTTCATCTCGGCAAAAGCAAGGCTTGTGCTATAATCGCGCTCATCCTTTCGATCCTCGAGGTCGTTATCGCGCTCGTTGCGACAGGTATGCTTTCGGGTTGGCTGTGGATAATCGCGGGCGTTTCCTGCGTTGTTTCGACGAATAAGGCGGATAAATGCTATAAGCAGTTCAAATCGGGCGCCGCTTCGGGCAATAACGGCGATTTCAGCTAAAGCTTTAAAAACCCGAGCTCGATTTTCGGGTGTTGAATCGGATATAAAACGAAAGCTTCGGTAGGGGAAGAACCCTTGCCGAAGCTTTTATGGTTGTTTTTGGGGTTATTTTGGGTTGTCTTTGGCGGTGTTCAAAGACGCGATAAGCATTCTCTTAATTTCTTCAGCAAGTGAGAGTAAGCAATCGAAATCATAATTCACAAGCTTTGTGTTTTTAAGAAGTTTCAACCAATAAATACTTTCTCCTGTTTCCTTAAGAGAAATATGAAGCTTGGATATAAAATCAGCTTTACTGTTTCCGTAAATGGCTTCATTAATATTAGCACCAACACTTGTAGCGGAACGCAGTAATTGCTTCGCGATAGTAGTATCCTTTTTGCTTTTAGAAAACTCTTCATAAAACAGTACGATTTGAGTTGCAAAATCAAGGGATTTATCAAGCAAAGGGCTGTTCAATCGTTATCACCTCTAGTTAAATTATATCACAAATTATTATATAATTCAATATATAATTCAATGCTTTGCGAAGCAAAGCTACCTTTTCTCTTCTCTTTTCTCTCTTATCTTTTCTCTGGAAACGACAATTTAAGAGAAGAGAGAAGAACGAAAAGAGAAAAGTGAAGAGAACAAAAAGAAACGACAATCTTCTGTCGAAAATTGTCGTTTCTTTTTGGTGCGGCTGATGGGACTTGAACCCATACGGTTGCCCACACGCCCCTCAAACGTGCGCGTCTGCCAGTTCCGCCACAGCCGCGGATATTAAATTTTGCGTTCTTATCAGAGGGACTTCCCGAACGCGCAAGATTTATTATACACGAATAATTCTATTTGTCAACCCTTTTTTTGCAAAAAACGAAAAAAATACTAAATTTCGAAAAACACCGTTTCGTCATCGGGCAGATTACGCGGAAGAGGGGAGAGCTTCAGCATATCGAGCGAGAACTTTTTACAGCCCGAGCTCTGCTTTACCGCGCCGTTTATACTGCAAATGCAAATATCGGATTCCTTTATAACTATCGCCTTTTCGCAATAGGCGCAGATGCGTTCGATATCCTCGTTGTGCTTCATAAATGCAACCCTTTCTTCGCTTTTTATATAATATACACTTATTTTGTCGATTTGTCAACCGAAAATAACTGCCAAAATCGTCATCAGCGCTCCCGAAACAAGTCTTCCGAGCAAAAATAAGCGAATCGATAAGCTGTTTCCCACTGCGGTCTGCACCTGAAGCGCGACCGAAAGACCGCACCAGCCGAGCGAAAACGCGCTCAGAGCGAGCGAATAGCGCGTGAGCGCCGCCGCTGCGGCACAGCCCGACGAAAATTCGAGCAGGGCTTTCGTTATCGCCTCGGGCAGAGGGGGAAGCGCGAAAAGATTTTTTAAAACGCTTGAACAAACGATAAAAAACACCGCGCAGGCACAAACGCTTATCATCGATTCCGCGCCCTCGGATATCGCTTCGCGCAGGTCTGCACGCTTTCGCGGCTGCAGCCTGCCCCTCGGCGCGCTTCTTTCTTCTTTCGAAAGCGTTAATTTCAAAGCAAGCGACACTACAAGCATCGAGATGACCTGAAACAAAAGCAGCTTAAGCCCGATAAGTGTACTCCCGAACAGCGTCCCGCCGACGAACCCGACCGTGAAGGGAAGGCTTGGACAAACGCAAAACGACAAAAGATATTCGGCGTAGCGCTTGCTTACCGCGCCTTGATTATAAAGTGAAAGCGCAATTCTCGCCCCGACGGGCGCCCCGCAAAGCAGAGAGATAAACGCCGCTATCGGTGCGGTGCCGAAGACTTTTGAGAGCCTTTCGGTTATCGGCAGGGAGATTATCAGCTTCGAAAGCACGCCGTACATAAAAACGGCGGGAACAAGCGACGAAAAGCAAAAGACGAGTGCCTCTCTCGTCGGAACGCTTGCCCGCTCGGGAAAGACGGTAAGATAAACGAAGGTAACCGCGGAAAAAACGTCTATAAGTAAAAATAAAGCCTTTTTCGTTCTCATAAAATCACCCCGAAACGAGTATATTGAAGCGGTGAGTGATTTTATGAAACGCATATTGGATTTTTTCAAAACCGAAACGCCGATTTTTATCGAGCTTCGCGGCAGGGAGGCAATGCTGGCGCAGGGGTATTGCCGAATAAGCCTTTATTCACCCGAGCGGATAACTCTTTCGAACGAAAAATATACCGTTTCGGTATACGGAAGCTCGCTTGAGCTCCGCCGTCTCGGCGAAGAGGAAATGGCGATAGACGGGAGGATAGACGGCGTTGAGTTTGCATAGCACCCTTCATCTCATCTTCGGCGAATACACCTTTTCGGTCTCTTGCTCGGATTTTTTGCGGCTTTCGCATCTGATAACGCAAAAAAAGCTTTCGGTCTGGGGGATAAAGCAGGAGGGAGGGAGCGTCTGCTTTTGCGCTTCGCTCGTTGCGGGAGAGGCGGTTGCGAGTCTTGCCGAGGTCAACAACATCGAGCTTACCCTGATATCGAAAAGAGGGCTTCCGTTTATATTTTCGCGCTACCGCAGGAGGTACGGGCTCATTATCGGCGGTGCGGTTTTTATGCTTCTTCTTTTTGTTTCACAGCTTTTCGTTTGGAAAATAGAAATAAGCGGCAACGAAAGCATAACGCGGCGAGAGCTTGAGCTTGCGCTCGACAGCATCGGAGTGAGTGTCGGGAGCTATATCCCAAGCATCGACAGGCTCGAAAAGGCGAACGAGCTTTTGCTTAACTGCCGCGGGCTTTCTTCTGCCTCGATAAGCATAAACGGAACTCATATTTCGGTTTCGGTGCTCGAAAGGAGGCAGATACCCGAAAGGGCAAGCGAGAGCGGATTTTACAACGTCGTAGCCGAATACGACGGCGTGATCCTCGATATCGATGCCGAAATGGGCACGCCCGAGGTGCGCGAGGGCGACACGGTGTACAAGGGAGAGCTTTTGATAAACTCGTTTATGGAGCGAACGAACGGCTCTTTTCGGGCGACGCACGCGCGGGGAAGGGTTTACGCCGCGGTGAAGGAAAAAATCGATATCGAAATTCCCCTGAAGCAGCGCACGAAGGTCTATACCGGCTTCATCGAAACGAAAATCTGCTACCGAATACTCGGGCAGGAGCTTTTCGGAGGGGAGCGGATGGAAAGCGGATACGAATACTTCGACGCTATCGCAACAGAACGCGATATAAAGCTTTTCGGGTGGATCGAGCTTCCGATAAGAGAATACCGGATAGTTTACCGCGAATACACGGTTTTGTATTCGGATATCGGAGAGGATGAGGCGGAGGAGCGTGTACGGCTTGCGCTCGACGACGCGCTTTCACTGCTCGATTGCGAGATACTTTCGGTCGATACCGTGATCACGACGGATAAAAAAAGAGGCGTCTGCTTGCTGAAGGCAGACGCCACCGTTAAACGTGATATTGCAAGGGAGGTCCCTTATGAAATACTTAAATTTCCGAAAGATTCGAAATAGCAAGCGAATAAATGAGCATACCGTCGTAAAATTCACGGATTGACATATATTCGTCGCGCTGGTGCGCTCCGCCCTTTTCGTCGCCGAGATATGCTCTTTCGCCGTCGATAGAGGAGCCGAAGGCAACGGTATTGGGAAGCCAGCGTGCATAGGTGCCGCCGCCCATGGTGTAGGGATCGCATTTAACTCCGAGAACGCTTTCGCAGGCGTTGGTGAGCGATTTTATCCTTTCGTCGTCGGCGGAAACGAAATATCCGTCCGACTGCGCGCAGACCTTCACACTGCCGCCGTATTCCGAAACCGTTTTTGCGATACGCTCGACGATTTCTTCATAGGGTGTTTCGGGGAGATAACGCACGTTATAGGATTGAGTTACACCGTTTGCATCGCCGCTGATAACGCCGCCGACACAGGTAAGATATCCGAAGTCTGCGTTTTCCGCTTCGATGCCGAGCGTTTTGCCGAAATATTCCGCAGTCGAATCGCAGATAAGACCGAGAAAGCTGTTTTTGTCTGCAATGCCGTTTTCGATAAGATAGGAAAGTACGAGGTTTATCGCGTTGACACCCGATTCGGGCATTGCCGCGTGCGCCGCCTTGCCGACAGCTTCGATCCTCGTGCCGTTTTCGGTTTCGGTAAGGGTAATTCCCTCTGCCTCGGGAAGACCCTTTTTATCAACAACGGCATAAGCCTTGCCGGGAACGGCGTTCGAAACGGTGCCGCCCTTGATTTCTGTTATACCTGCGGGCAATGCGGGGAATTCGCATTCGACCGAAAGGATACCCTTTTCGCCGATACAAACGGGGAAGCTTGAATCGGGGGTAAAGGAGAATTTGGGAGCCTTGCGTACCGTTACGAAATATTCGAGATCGGAGCTTCCCACCTCCTCGTCGCTGCCGAGAATAAGACGGAGTGCGAAGGGGAGCTTGATATTGTTTTCCTTGAAAAAGCGGAGTGTATAAAGGCTCTGGATAAAGGGACCCTTATCGTCGTGGGTGCCTCTGCCCATAAGCAGATTATCGTTTATCGTGAGCTCGTAGGGAGGAACGCTCCAGCCGTCGCCCGCGGGAACGACGTCGAGATGGCAGACGATGCCGATCTCATCCTCGCCCTCGCCGTAAAGTATGCTCATACAGTGATAATCGTGATTTTCGACGGTAAAGCCGTATTTTTCGGCAAGAGCCTGCGCGGTATCGAGTGCTTTTGCACATTCCCTGCCGTAAGGATAAATGCCGTCTCTTTCGCCCGCAACCGAGGGGATTTTTATAATCTCCGCAAGGTCGTCAATAGCCTGCGCTCTTATTTCTTCGTTTGCAAAATAAGCCTTTGCCTGCTCGTAAATGCTCATATTATTCCTCTCCTATATCATCGCAAAGCTTGGAAAGCGCCGAATTGAAGCGGTTTTCCGATTCGATAAGCGATTTGTTCATTTCGTTCTGGCGTGCACGAATTTCGTCCGCCGCGGCGTTTATGCTTTCGCATTTGCGCTTGGTTTCGGCAACGAGCAATGCCGCCTCCTCCTCTGCGCGCGCACGGATCGCCTTTACTTCGTTTTCGGTGCTTCTGCGTGCCTCGGTTATAATAAGATTAGCCTCCTTTTCGGCGTTTCTTATTATTTCTGCGGCGCGCTTATCCGCAACGACCATCTTTTCACCGATCTCGGCGCAAAGCTCGTCGGTCCTCTGCTTGCTTTCGGCAAGCTCCTCGATATGCTCGCGCTCGCGCTCCTCGGCTTCTGCCTTAAGCGACGCTATCTCCTCGCGCAGTCTTTGGTTTTCGGTCTCCGCCTCGTGCAGTCTGGTGGCAAGATCGGCTTCGTTTTCGGCGTAGGTGTCGCTCAGCGATACTATAAAATCATCCACCTGCTTGGTGTCGTAGCCCTTGAATACTTTTTTAAAAACAGCTTCAGCCAAAATATATACCTCGCTATTCATCAGTTATCTTTATTAATATATCACAAAACGTGCGAATTGTCAACGGAGGATTATATATGCTCGAATCGATAAAAAATGCCGTTTGGGGAATGCCGACCGTGCTTTTGCTTCTGGTTTTGGGCGTTTACTTCAGCATTAAAATAAAATTCTGGCGTTTTGCCGTTGTAAAAAGCATTTTCTCGCTTCCGTTTACGCCTAAAAAATCGAACGGCTCGGGTATTTCTTCTTTTGCCGCGGCGGCAACCGCGCTCGGAGGAACTGTCGGGATCGGCAGTATTTTCGGCGTGGGAATTGCGATAGCTGTCGGCGGGGCGGGCAGTATTTTCTGGATGTGGGTGTGCTCGTTTTTCGGGATAGGGCTTAAATACGCCGAGATAAAAATAGCCTTCGGAAAGAAGGGGAAAGGCAGGCTTTCGGGAGGGGGAGCGCATCGGCGGCTTTGCGAGCTCGGATATAAAAGGCTATCAACGCTGTTTTGTATCGCCGCTCTGCTTGCCTCGTTCACAACGGGAAATATCACCCAGATAGGTGTTGCCTCGGAGCTGATAGCGGCGCACGGTATAAGCCGCGGCTTTGTCGGGGCGGGATGCTTTATATCGGTTGCACTTGCGGTTTTCGGGGGGAGAAGGGCGATCGCGGGGATAAATTCGCGCCTCGTGCCTGCCGCCTGTATTCTTTATATAGGGGCGACAGCTACGGTTCTTGCGCTGAATTTTCGGGACATACCCAAAGCGATATCCGAAATACTGTCTTCTGCATTCGGGCTCGATTCTATGCTCGGCGGATTTTCGGGAGCTTTGCTTTCGAGAGCACTGCGCGAGGGGTTTGCACGCAGTATGTTTTCGAACGAGGCAGGTATGGGCTCTTCGCCTCTCGCCCACGCAACCGCAGATACCGAAAACAGCGAAACGCAGGCGCGGTGGGGGATATTCGAGATATTTTTCGACACCTTCGTCGTTTCGACACTCACGGCGCTCTGCCTTCTGACCAGCGGAAAGCGCGATATAAGCGAGGTGTTCGGAAAAAGCTTCGGCAATATCGGAGAAATCGGATTTCTTATACTGACCGCGGTGTTTGCGCTTGCCTCGGTGATAAGCTGGTGCTATTACGGCGAATGCTGTATCGCCTACGCCTTTCCGAACGGCAGAGCCGCCTTTTATATATACCGCGCGCTTTTTGCTCTGTGTGCGTTTTTCGGGGTGTATATATCGGGCGAAAGCGCATTTGCACTCGCCGATATATGCAACGCCCTTATGACGCTGCCGAATTTGTTTTTATTGATACTTTGCAGAAACGAAATCGAAAGGATAGAATAACCAATGTGGTACAGAGATAATATCGAAAGGCTTTTTTCGGAGCTCGGAAGCACAAGCGCGGGGCTGAGCGGCGAGGAGGCGCGCAAGCGGCTGCTGGAATACGGCGAAAACTGCCTTGCCGCTCCCGATAAAAAGGGTTTTATAAGGCGGTTTTTCTGCTCGCTTTGCGATAGAATGACGGTGGTTTTGCTTGTCGCCTCGGCGATATCGTTCGCGACCTCCTATATATCGGGCGAGGGCTACGCCGACCCGATAATAATCCTGCTTATCGTGCTGATAAACGGATTTATCGCAACCGTTCAGGAAAGCCGTGCCGAAAAATCGCTCGAGGCTTTAAAAAAGCTTACCTCGCCCGAAAATACCGTACTGCGCGACGGCAGACCGACTAAAATACCTGCAAAGGATATCGTTCGCGGCGATATCATTCTGCTCGAAAAGGGGGATATCGTCCCCTGCGATGCAAGGCTTACCGAATCGAACTCGCTCACGGTCGATGAATCCGCGCTCACGGGTGAATCTGCCGCGGTGGCGAAGAATCACCGCGATATACCCGACGGCAACCGTCCGATATCTGAGATAAAAAGCTGTGTTTTCACCTCGACTCATATCATCTCGGGAAGGGCGAAAGCTGTTGCGGTAAAAACAGGAATGCAGACCTGCGTCGGCGAGATTGCGGGGATGATAAGCGGAGAAACCGAGAAAACGCCTCTGCAAAAAAGGCTTGCGCGGCTTTCTTCTCTTCTCGGCAATATAACCGTCGCAATTTGTGCGCTGATATTCGTTTTTTCGGTTTTCAAGGAAATGGATATCGGGGATATGTTTATGACCTCGGTCTCGCTTTCGGTGGCGGCAATTCCCGAGGGCTTGCCCGCTATCGTAACCGTCGTGCTTTCCACGGGCGTTCAGACAATGGCAAGGCAGAAGGCTGTGGTAAAACGCCTGCCCGCCGTCGAAACGCTCGGCTGTGCTCAGGTGATATGCTCCGACAAGACGGGCACGCTGACCTGTAACAAAATGACGGTCGAGGCGGTTTACGGAGAAAGGGATAGGCTTATGCCCGCGCTCGCTCTTTGCAATAACGATTCCTCGCCGACAGAGCTTGCGCTGACCGAATATTGCCCCGATTGCGAGGAGCTGAGAGCACGCTTTCCGCGTGTTCACGAAATACCCTTCGATTCGGCGAAAAAATATATGGTTACCGTCAACCGAGCCGAAAACGGCTATTTCGTTTATATGAAGGGCGCGCCCGACGTGGTTGCCGTCTATTGCAGGGACGGAGCCGGGGAGATAGCGCGCGTTACCGCCGAAATGAGCGAGAATGCGCTTCGTGTTATCTGCTTTGCGGGCAGGTTTTTCGAAAGGATGCCCGAAAACATTCTCGGCTGCGGATTTGAATTTCTCGGGCTGTGCGGAATAAGCGATCCGATACGTCCGGAGGCGCGTGAGGCGGTCGCACTCTGCAAAAAAGCGGGGATACGCACGGTTATGCTCACGGGGGACCACAAGGGTACGGCGAGAGCGGTTGCGATAAAGCTCGGGATGATATCGAAAAACGATACCGTTTACTGCGAATCCGAGCTCGCCTCGCTTTCCGACCGCGAGCTTGCCAAAAAGGCGGAAAAATGCAGCGTTTTTGCGAGGGTTACGCCCGCCTTCAAGCTTCGTATAGTAAACGCTCTGCGCTCACGCGGGTACGTCGTCGCGATGACGGGCGACGGTGTCAACGATGCGCCTGCGCTCAAACGGGCGGATATCGGCTGTGCGATGGGCATAAGCGGCACCGAGGTGGCGAAGGAGTCTGCCGATATGATACTCACCG
Source organism: Clostridia bacterium (assembly GCA_017629895.1). Taxonomy (GTDB): domain Bacteria; phylum Bacillota; class Clostridia; order Oscillospirales; family CAG-382; genus Coliplasma. Next base: position 20,165 of record JAGBWF010000058.1, on the reverse strand, counting down.
ACGACAATTTCGCGACGGTCGTTTCGGCTGTCAGAGAGGGGCGTGGGATATACGAAAACATACGCAGGGCGGTGCATTTCCTTCTTTCCTGCAATATCGGCGAGCTTTTCACCGTGTTTTTCTCGATAATACTTTCGCTCCCCTCGCCGCTGAGCGCAATACAGCTTCTTTGGGTCAACCTGACGACCGATTCGCTTCCCGCTATCGCTCTCGGGCTTGAGCGTGTGAGCGACGACGCGATGAGCAAGCCGCCCATAAAGCCCGATTCTCCGCTTTTCGACACAAAGCGTATCGCAAGGATAATATTCGAGGGGATACTTATCGGCAGTCTTGCGATAACCGCATTTTCGCTGGGGTGTGCGCGTGCGGGCAGGGAGGTCGGAGGCACGATGTGCTTTTTGGTGCTCGGCGTATCACAGCTTTTTCATTCCTTCAATATGCGCAGCGAAAAGAGCGTTTTTTCGCGGTCTGTAAAGAAAAATCGGTTCGTGTGGCTTTCCTTTTTCGCGTGTATGTGTATGCAGTCGGGGGTTATACTCATTCCCGCCGCAAGAACGCTTTTCTCGATGTCGGCGCTCGGTGCGGTCGAATGGGTAATATCGCTTTTGTTATCGGTTTGTCCGCTCGTTATCTGCGAGATATATAAGACAATTACAAAAAATTCATAATTTATTTATATTTTATTTGATTTAATCGCGGAAGTGTGATAGTATATAGAAAACAAACAGATCGGAGTGTAAAAATGGAAAAAATATTCACACAGGTCAATGAACCGATAAACCTCGTATCCTGCGATAAGCTTGCGATCATCGGCAGATATACCGTTTCTGACGCATATCTCGAATTCGATTGGACCAACAGCGGATTTTCCTTTAATTTCAAGGGCGTCGGCTTTATCCTCGCGTTCGGCGCATATACGGGGGACCAGCCCGCATATATCCGCGTTCTTATCGACGGCAGGGAAAAGAGACGTTATGCCGTTGTTAACGGAAGCGAAAGGGTTATTATCGAATCCCTTGCCGATAAAGAGCACAGCATAGAAATCATAAAAATAACCGAGGGCGAGCCCAAGCTTAAATTCGCAACTCTTGCCCTTCTCGGAGAGGGTGCGGCTCTTTGCGAGCCCGATAAAGCAAAGGAACGCAGAATAGAGTTTATCGGCGATTCGATAACCTGCGGCTACGGCGTGCTCGGAATGCACACCGACCCGACCTATTTCACCTATCAGCAGGACGGTACGGGAGGCTACGCCTATATGACGGCGGAAAAGCTGAATGCGGACGGACGCTTTATCGCCATATCCGGCAAGGGTATCGTTTGTAACTGCAACGGCGACAGAACCGATATAAAAGCGGGCGAATATTTCGAGCTTCAGTCGCGTACCGGCGGAATCTGCAACGATGGCTGGACGGCAGACGTCGTCGTTATAAATATCGGCACCAACGATTGCGGCGGACCTGCGCCCGACGATGAATTTTCGCTCGCGGCTAAGGAGCTTATCGCAAAGGTGCGTGCGCGCTATCCCGAGGCACATATTATCTGGACCTACGGTATGATGAGCGAGCTTTATCGCGGTCTGCTCGCTAAAATCATTCGCGAAGTCAGAAAAACCGATAAAAAGGTTCACTACGTTTCGGTTGCAACCGTGTTCGGCAACGTGAGCGAAACCGGCGCGAACGGACACCCCAACGTCCGCGCAAGCGTTCGCGTAAGCAAGATACTCTCCCGCAAGATACGCGCTCTTACAGGCTGGAAGAAGTAATCACACAAGCATATCAAACACATATCAACGCTTTAAAGGCTCTCTCCCCCAAGAGAGTCTTTTTTTACGAGAAATTAAAAATATTTTTGCGTGTTGTGTTGTTTGTAATCGAGCGGCAAGCCGTATATGGCAACGCTTTAAAGGCTCTCTCCCCCAAGAGAGTCTTTTTTTATGAGAGATTAAAAATCTTTTGTCTGTTGTGTTGTTTTGTGATCAAGCAACAAGCCGTATATGGCGGCAACGTGCGCCGATCCACTCCACCGCACTCCGCTCACCACGCGCCGCCGCTCCCACCGCGCTCCACTCACCACGCTCCCCGCACCACGCCCCCCCGCAGCGCGTTCCGGCATATCAACGCTTATATATCAACGCTTTAAAGGCTCTCTCTCCCCCAAGAGAGTCTTTTTTTATGAGAAATTAAAAATATTTTTGTGTGTTGTGTTGTTTGTAATCGAGCGACAAGCCGTATATAGCAGCAACACTCGAACTATCAAGAGAAAAATAATTCTTTTTGCGTGTTGTGTTGTTTCGAAAAAGAGCGGCAACGCTATATAAAGTAACTCTATTAGTTAAAACAACAACAACACAACCAAAAAAAGTGTTGTATTCTTTTTTTCTTTCTTCTTTTCTCCTTTCTCTTTTTGCTTTTTTCTTTTTTCTTTTGCTTCTTTTCTTTTTGCTTTTTTCGTTTTTCTCTTTCCTCTTTTCGTCTTTCTTTTTTTCTCGACGCTCTTATTATACACTATATTTTTCCGCTTGTCGTCCCGTCTTTTTCTCATTTTTTTCTCATTTTTTCATTAAATCCGTCTCACCTTTGTCTCCTTTTTGTCCCGACTTTTTCTCAACTTTTTCTCATTTTTTGCCTGCGCTATTGACAAATCGGGGGAAGTAAATTATAAATATATATATAATATTTGTATACAGAACTGATAAACGGAGCTTTTAAGATGTCTGATAATAACACGCTTACAGACACAAACGATTCCGCAAAAAAGAGCGCGCCCAAGCCGAAGAAGAGCAAGGCAAAGCCGATATCCGTCGGCATTGCGCTTGTGATGGCGCTTGTCGCGTTCGCGGTGATGGGCACCTTCCTTTCTTATATGTTTTCCTCGGGCGGCTCGGGAGAGGTTTCTGCCGATATAAGCATCGAGCAGAGCTTTGCCGAAAGCAGTCTTGCGCCCGAAAAGAGCGAGGCAGAGGTCAAGGAAACTATGGCGGACGCAAACGTCGGCGATGCAGTTCGTTACGGAAGCTACGAGCAGGACGGTAACGGCGGAGAAGCCGAGCTTATCGAATGGATAGTTCTCGAAAAGAACGAAACCGAGCTTTTGCTTATAAGCCGTTACTGTATCGATGTGCTGCCCTATAACACAACCGAAGCAGGCGTTGAATTTGCCGAAAGCTCGCTTTATAAATGGCTCAACGGCGATTTTCTCGGCAATGCGTTTACCGAAGACGAGCGCGCGTTTATAAAAAGCGAGATAACTGTTCCTTCTGCCGAGCAGGCGAAAAAATATTACGAATATGATTCCTGGCGTGCAACAAGCGCAACCGTTTATGCGCGCAGCAAGGGCATAAAGGAAAGCGGCGGCAACTGCCTCTGGTGGCTTTCGGATAAGGGCGAAATCGCAAATTCCGCTTCCTACGTCTATTATAACGGCGGTATATACACCCACGGCTATGCCGTCGATTACGCGCTCGTCGGCGTGCGTCCCGTTATTTCGGTAAGCCTCAACGCCGAAAATGAAGCCGAGTAATATTTAAAGCATCGAAAACCGACAGCGTGTCATCCCCAAAAGGACGGCACGCTGTTTTTTTGACAAACTTGACACGGTGATATATATCTGTTATCATATAGATGGAATATTGAAAGGAGACGTGATTCCAATGTTTCGCTGAAAGAAATACGTTAGGTTCGAAATGCCATACAACCGTCAAGCACGGTCTAACAACAAAAGGAAAAATAAATAAATTTATAACAACGGAGGGCGTAAGATTAAATGGAATATATTCGTAAAATACTTTGTGCTTTGCTTGTAGTTTCGTTTATGGTTTTGCTCTGCTCCTGCACCGAGCCGCAGACCGAAAGCTCTGTTGGCGAAAGTGCGTTCGAAGAGAGCGTTGCCGACCTTATAAGCACGAAAAGGGTTATCGTAACGATCGATAAAAAAGAATATTCTTGGGACGAACATGTAAGCGTAGAATTCCGCGCTGAAAACGAGGGTGAGGGCTTCAAGCTCGCGAGCGCGCCCGATGCTTCGTTTGTCGAATATTGGGACGGTACTGCTTGGAAAATATGCAAAACCGAGTTTCCCGTGCGTGAATACGGCATCGAAAGCACTTATAAGAGCGGTCTTTTTGATTCCTGCAAGCCGCAAGGCTTCAAGCTTTCCGAACGCGCCATCGAGGGCAAGGAAAAATACCGCGTGGGCTTCCACTTCACCTGCGGAACCTTCTATTCCGAAGAATTTATAATAATTGAATAATTAAACCGACAGCGTGTCATCCCCGAAAGGACGGCACGCTGTTTTTGTGTGCTGTTATTCGTTGCCCGAATTAAGCTTATCTATAGCTCTGAGCGTTATTTCCTCGGCGGTTTCGCTGTCGAGCGCCTCGGCGATAAGTCGGAATCTGCCCGACGCGCTGGCATAGACGTTTACTCTGCCGTCGCCGAAATCGAAGCCCGCACAGCGCGAGCCGCCGCATTTTTCGTGCAGAGCCGATACGACCGAGCACATTTTGCTTTTATCGGCGTAGATAAGCCTTGTAACCACCGCAAACGGCGGGATCGATTCGGCAAGCTCGAGCAGCGTTTTGCCCTTGTCCTCGGCGAGCCTTTGGGCTGTCAGCGCGAGCAATATGCCGTCGCGGTGAAGCCTGTCGCCTTCGGCAAGCCTTCGCATATCCGATTCGCTGTCGCTGTAAAAGCCGACGTCTACCGAATGGCGCTTCAAGATTCGGAAAAGCGTTTCGGGGGTGTCGTTCGGGAGAATTATACCGTTTCGCCCGCCCTCGATACAGCATATCGCGAGAAGCGTCCAATAGGAGATATAATCGCCGTTTTCGGTTTTGACAAAGGCGCGCTCGCCCGAGTCCGAAAGGAAAAATCGCTCGTTTCCGCCGCGCTTTATCGCCAATTCGTCGGCAATCTCGCGCAGGGAGGAGTTTTCCGAGCCTTCGCCGACCGAAATGCTCTTCGGGAGCTTTATATTATCTCGCAGGAAGTGAAGATAACGCTTCACCAGCGCGCCGTGGGGGAGAAGATAAACGCTGCCCGCATCTTTCCGCTCACCCGAGGGGGCACGCTCGGCAAGCCTTCTCATTTCCTCGCGCGAGAAGGGCATACCCCCGCCCGAAAAGAGCCGTATTTCGCTTTTTCCGTTTTGCGAGGAAATAAAAGCGGTAACGCTTCGATATTCCTGCGCGGCGAAGGATGCCATTGCGGCGTTCCCGCCCGAAATAACGGTGCATCCACTTCCCGATTCGGACGCTCCGCAGGCGAGCTCGCAGGCTTGGGGCAGCGTTGCGTCCTTTCCCTCGGCAAAGGCAATAATGCCTGCGCCTCCGCCCAGAAGCCTGCCGAGCCGAACGAAAAAGCCGTCGTCCTTGATGTTTGCAAGCAACGAATCGTCGTCAAACTCAAACGGCACCTTTTTGCAATTAAAGGCGTCGACTATCGAAAGCCCTATCACCGTTTCGCCGGTGTAGACGGTGGTTCCGGCATCGAGTACGCCGTTATCGCGGATTTCGGCGCCCGGTCCGATAACACAGCCGTAGGGGATAATGCAATCGTTACCGATAACCGCCCCTTCACCTACGATACAGCCACGAAGCACGCTGTTTCCGATAGTGCAGCCGTCCATGATAACGCAATGCTCGAGCTTTGCGCTCGGGTGGAGCGAGACCTGTCTGCCGATGCAGTTTTCGCCCTTCGAAACCCACATATTACAGCGGTGGTATTCGGCAAAGGTCCCGATATCGAACCAGTGGCCGCTCGGCTCGATAGCCGCTATCTGCATACCCGTGCGGAGCATTTCGGGGAACAGGTCGCGGGCGAAATCGTATTTCTTGCCTACGGGTATCTTTTCGACTGCTTTTTTCGAAAGAAAATAAATACCCGTGCTTATAAGGTTGCTCACCGTGTCGCGCACCGAGGGCTTTTCGCAAAAGGCAAAAACCCTGCCGTCCCTTACACAGACCGAGCCGTATTCGCCGATTTCTTCTCTTCGGCAGAGCAATATCGCCGCATCACAGCCGCTTTTTAAAAATTCCTCTCTTGCGCTCGTGAGATCGAAATCGCAGTAGGCATCGCCCGAGATCACGATAACGTAATCCCCGATCCGCTCTCTGAGCCCGCCGACCGCACCTGCGCTTCCGAGAGGCTCGGCTTCGCGGATAAATTCGACGTTTTCGAGCGTAAGACTTTCGATTTTTTCGGCGAGATACATTGTGGTAACCGCACTTTTTTTGAAATTATGCTCGCGCAGGAGTGAAATAATGCGCTCAAGCGCGCTCACCTCTGCGATAGGGAGCATAGGCTTTGGAAGAGAGTCTGTGAGCGGGCTGAGACGCTTGCCGAACCCTCCCGCGAGAATGATGGAATCGAAGCTTTGATTTTTCTGATACATATATAACACCCTTTCTCGAAATATTATTTGCGGAAGATGTAAAAATATACCTTTGTAAGTTGACAAAGCGAGAGAATTTGGGTATTATATAGTTATTATGAAAGAAATGTTTTTTGATATAGAAGTTATAATGCTGAATAAGAACGCGTCCCTCGCAAACGGCTGTGTTATCGCTGTCGGCGGCTTCGACGGCGTGCATCTCGGACACCGTGCGATGCTTTCCGCACTTACCGAAGAGGCGAAAAGGCAAAAAAAGCCCGCGGCGGTTTTCAGCTTTGCTCTGTCCGACCGTCCGAAAGGCAATACAGCCTTGCTCGCTTCGGAGGACGAAAAGCGCAGACTGCTTGCCGAATCGGGCGTGGACGCGGTATATATCGCTTCGTTTTCGCAGATAAAAGATATGCCCGCCGAGGATTTCGTGCTCCGATTGCTTTATAAACGCTTTGGGGCGGCATCGGTTATCTGCGGCTACGATTTTCGTTTCGGAAGCGGGCGCAAGGGTGATTTTCTGCTTATAAAATCGCTGCTTTCGGATAAGGGCGTATCTGTCGTTACTCCCGATGCGGTTACCGAAAACGGCGTGCCCGTGAGCTCTACCGCGATAAGAGCGCTTATCGGAGAGGGCAGAATAGAAGACGCCAATAAATTACTCGGCAGAAGGTTCTGCTTCAGTGCCGAGGTTATAAAGGGAAGACAGCTCGGGCGGAAGCTCGGCTTTCCCACCGCGAACCAAAAATATCCCTCCTCGCTCGTTTCGGCGCGCTTCGGCGTTTATGCGGTGGTGTGCAGGTTAAGCGGCAAAGAATACGGCGGCGTTGCCAATATAGGCATCAAGCCCACCGTTGATAATTGCGGCGAGGTTCTTTGCGAGGTCTATCTGTTCGGGTATAACGGCGATTGCTACGGCGAGGAAATGAAAACCGAGCTCGTTTCGTTTATACGTCCCGAGCAAAAATTCGATTCGCTCGATTTGCTTCGCGCTCAGGTCGATTCCGATAAGGAAGCGGCGAAAAAATTGTTGAAGGAGTATGGTTATAATGAAATATAAACGTCTGCTTGCCCTTGCGCTTGCCGCTATCTTGCTTTTCTGCTCTGCTTTTACGGTGCTTGCCGCAGGCGAGGAAAGCAAAACCGAGGTAAAGGATAACCCCGCTATCTTTTCGGGCAACGCCGTTATGGCTTACTGTATCGACGACGACCAGTTTCTTTATGCGGATAAGGCGGATGCCCGCGTTGCGCCGACGGTTGCGACAAAGCTTGTTGCCTGTATGGTTGCGAGCGATATTTTAAAGGACCGCAAGCTCGATTCTGCCGATACTATGGTTACCGTAACCCAGACCGCTATCGATAATTCGGGCGATATCGCCGACGTGCGCGTTCCGATGATGGGTATAAAGGCAGGCAATTCCTACAGCGCGAAGGATCTCTTTTCCGCAACTCTCGTTGCCTGCGCGAACGATGCGGCTGCCGCGATAGCCTGTTATTTCGGCGAAAGATATCTCGGAGGCGGCATAAACGAATTCGTTGCGAAAATGAACGAAAAGGTCGCGTCTCTCGGACTTGAAAACACGAATTTTGAAAATCCCACGGGACTTGATTCTCCCAATCAATACACGACTCCCCGCGAGGTTGCGCTTATCGCGGCGGCGTTTTATAAATACGACGAGCTCGTTAAGCTTTCGAACGTCGAATCCTTCCTTTTCAACGGAAGCACCACCGTCAGAAACAAAAACTACTTAAAAAGCAACTATTACGTCAACGGCTTCCTCAACCGCGACGCTATCGGTCTTATCGCAGGTCAGCTCAACAAAAGCGGCAATTACTGTCTTATCACGGCAAGCCAGAAGGAAGGCAGGACCTATATATACGTCGTTATGTGTGCGAGCGGTATGATCGTTACCCGCGACGAGCAGGACAGAGTGTGGTACTCCTTCGGTGCGGGCAACGCATACGAGGATATGAACAAGCTGATCAAGTGGACCCGCGAATCCTTTAAGCTTCTTACGGTTGCGACGAAGGATACGGTTGTCGGCGAATTAAAAATAAACGCAGGTGAAAGCTCGCACGTTATGGTCGTTCCGGGCGAGGACGTCGAAAAGCTCGTGCTCGATATCGAGGGCGTGAAGATAGAAACCAAGCTCGTGTACGACGAAAGTATAGTTTATAAAAAGGAATTTAACGGCACTATGCAGGACACCGTGGACGCTCCCGTTTCCGCGGGACAAAAGGTGGGAAGCATAGTATACAGCTATAACGGTCTTGAGCTTGCCACCGTCGATGCCGTCGCGCGCGAATCTGTCGATACCGACGGGCTCAAATCGGTGCTCGAGGGGATAAAGGGCTTCCTTTTCGGCAGTACGATGAAAACTATTCTTTATATAATCCTTGCGCTTATCGGCGCGTGGCTGCTTTTCTCGCTCGCTATGGCGATAGCCCGCGGCGTAATGCGTTCGAAGGAAAAGAAGGGAAAGCCTGCAAGCAAAGCAAAGCCCGCAAAAAAGGCAAAGCCCGCAAAAAAGCACGATTCCAAAACCGACACGAGAGAAATTTAGGGCGTTAAACCGCATTTTTTGCAGCTTTTTAAAAAACCGTCTTAATTTTTTCAAAAAATTTTAAACAGCTCTTGCAATTACGATTTATTTATGGTAATATACTGTTTGGTGTCGCGAAAATATATCGCGAAATGAATATCGAAAGGAATTAATTCAAATGACAGTTCTCGAATACATTATCGGCGCAGTACTTCTCGTGCTCGCAATCGCACTTATTTCTCTTATCGGCCTTCAGCAGAGCAAGCGCCGCGGTCTCGGCAACTCTATCGCAGGTCAGGGCGCAAGCGAATCCTATCTCGCAAAGAATAAGATCGGCGGTAAGGACAAGTCCTACCAGAAGCTTACCCTTATCGTTGCGATCGTTTTCGTTGTACTTATCCTCGCTCTCTATATCATCGGTACCGTTGATATGAGCGGCGACGATACCTCTGCAACCACCTCCACCACCTCGACCACTACCTCGACCACCACTTCTACCGCTACCTCGACTGCAACCTCTACTGCAGAATCCTCTGCTGCAGAAGCTTCCGCAACCGAATCGAAGTAAAAAAGCTTTTATAAACCGTCCGAAACGCTCGGGCGGTTTTTTTATATCGTTTCTTTTGCGCATTGAAAAAACAATCGTTTTTGTTTGCATAAACGCGCAAATAACGATAAACCGTTTTTATCGTTGACAAAATACGATATAGGGTATATAATGTATATGACTATGAAAATAGGAAGATTAAAATGGAAAACAAAAAGAAATCGTTAATAAAAGAGCTTTTGCGCTATTGCGTTGCGGGGGGAAGCGCGTTTGTCTGCGACCTGCTCACAAAAACGCTGTTCCACTCGCTTATTCTGCCTGCCGATATGGGTACCTTTTCGGTGCTCGGCTTCGAAAACGAGCTCCGCGTTACCCTTGCGACAACGGCTGGCTTTATCGTAGGTCTTATCGTAAATTATATCGTTTCGGTGCTTTTCGTGTTCACGAGCGAAAGCCAAAAGGAAAAGGGCAAGGGAATAAAGGCGTTCCTTATCTATCTTGCCGTTTCGGTCGTCGGCTTGCTTATCAATATCGGCGTTACCCAGCTCGGCTGTAACCTTCTTTCGGTAAGCAAGGAGGATACGGTGATGTTTATGCTCGTAAGCTGTCTTGCGGCAGGCGTTGCGCTTATCTGGAACTATATCGGAAGAAAGATATTTGTATATAAGGGTGAATAAAATGGCAAATAAAAAGGTAATTATCATCGGCGCGGGCCCCGCAGGTCTTACCGCCGCGTATGAATTGGTAACAAAATCGGACGATTACGAGGTTATCGTGCTCGAGGAAAGCAACGAGCTCGGCGGTATTTCGAAAACCGTAAACTATAAGGGCAACCGTATGGATATGGGCGGTCATCGCTTCTTTTCGAAAATGCCAGAGGTCAACGAATGGTGGGACAAGCTTCTGCCGATGCAGGGCGCACCCTCTTACGACGATTTAAAGCTCGAGCGCACCCCCACGCTTGCCGAAAACGGCCCCGACCCCGAAAGCAACGACCGCGTTATGCTTAACCGCGGCAGAGTTTCGCGCATTTTCTTCGACCAGAAGTTTTACGATTACCCCATAAAGCTGAAAATGGAAACCTTTTTGAATATGGGACTCTGGAACGACGTCGTCGTCGTATTCAGCTATCTTAAATCGGCAATCTTCAAGCGCGAGGAAAACTCGCTCGAGGATTTCTATATCAACCGCTTCGGTAAAAAGCTCTATTCGATGTTCTTCGAGCACTATACCGCAAACCTCTGGGGCAGACATCCGAGCGAAATCGACGCTTCCTGGGGCGCACAGCGCGTTAAGGGACTTTCGATCACCGCAATTATCAAGGATATGTTCGCAAAGCTCCTTCCCGGCAAAAAGAACCGCAAGGTCGAAACCTCGCTTATCGAAGAATTCAAATATCCCAAGCTCGGCCCCGGTCAGCTCTGGGAAATCGCCGCCGACGAATTTCAGAAGAAGGGCGGTACGCTTCTTAAAAACTGCAAGGTTACAAAAATACATAAAAACGCCGAAAATATCATCACCGGCGTAACCTATGAATCCGAAGGAAACGAAATCACTCTCGATGCGGATATCGTTCTTTCCTCGATGCCCGTTAAGGACCTCGTCGTCGGTATGAACGACGTTCCCGAACGCGAGCTCGGTATCGCAAAGGGCTTGCCCTACCGCGATTATATCACGCTCGGCGTGCTTGTTCCCCGTCTTGCGCTCAAGAACAAAACCAAGCGCAAAACCATCGGCAACATTATCCCCGATAACTGGGTATACGTTCACGACAGAAGCGTTACAATGGGCAGATTCCAGATCTATAACAACTGGTCGCCCTATATGGTCAAGGATATCGAAAATACCGTCTGGATCGGTCTTGAATATTTCGTTACCGAGGGCGATAATTATTGGAATATGACCGAAAAGGAATTTGCCGATATCGCGATAAACGAAATGGTGAAAATCGGTCTTATCGAATCTACCGAAATCGTAATCGATTACCACGAGGAAAAGGTAAAGAAGGCGTACCCCGCTTATTTCGATACCTATTCCGAAATGGATACCCTTGTCGAATATTTGAGCGGTATCGAAAACCTCTACTGTATCGGCAGAAACGGTCAGCACCGCTATAATAACCTCGACCACTCTATGTGCACCTCCTTCGAGGCTGTTAAAAATATCCTCTCGGGCGAAAAGGATAAATCTAACGTCTGGTCGGTCAATACCGAAAAGGAATACCACGAAGAAAAGAAACAGTAAAAGAAACAGTCAAAGAAACAGTCAAAGAAACAGTCAAAGAACAACATTTGTAAATGCTTTTTCTCAAACCCATTATTTATGTAATTTTATAAAAATCGGGAGGCTTTTATGAACAAGTATTTATTGGCGTCATTTTTAGCTATTTGTCTTTGCTTAGGGCTTCTTTGTGCCTGTCAAACAAACGATGTGCTTTTCCTGAACTCCGAACTTTTTACCGAGCTTGAATCCGCAGAGATTGATGCCGAACGGCTGAAGAACCGATGGATTTCGGGAGAAACGAATTGCTATAACGGTCCGGCTTTTGAGCTTAACGAGCGCGACGGTAAAATATATCTCGAAGAACGCGAAGAACGCTGTTCCTATGTTTGCCACTTAAATATGCGCTATCTTGTCGGCATAGATTGCGGTGAATTCGACGGCTGGGTTTCTGTAATTGAATATGGCAGTAATTGGAACGAAGAAGCAAAGAGCGAACGATTGTATAACGAAAATTGCTGCGGTTTTTTGAAAGAAAAGGTTTTGCTGGAACACAAAGGCGAATCGTATTGGACGGATAACGACGACTTAGCCTATATATTTGTCGGATTGGCGCATTTATCCATAGATAGAGGCAAAATATACAAGTTCGAAAACCAAAAAGACGGTTATAGCTGCGAGCTGTTTGCCGACCTCGGCTCTTATCCGGATGCATTTTTGCTTGATGACGGTAATATTATCGTTGCAACCAAAAAGGCGTTACTTTCCGTCGATTCCTCGGGAAATATAACGACGCTTTTCACTTCTGATTATTGGGGGGATTTGGGCGTTACTTCGATGGTGAAGCTCGAGGATTCCTATTACATTGGCACATTTTCCGGAATACTCGAATACAGCATTGCGGACGGTAACGTTGTTTGGTATCCGTATTATGATGTAGATAAGCAATAAAACAAACAGAAAAGAAACAGTAAATCAAAAAGCTCACCCTTGCAGGTGAGCTTTTTTGTTATGGGTTGTGAGTTCAGTCGATAAGGTTTTCGCGTTCGAAAAGCGGGGAATCGAAAAATTCCTTAATTCCGATTTCAAGTCCTTCGCATATTTCGTAAATTATGCGTATTTTCATGCTCTGAAAGGTACAGCTCATTATCGTGCTCAAGGTCGATTGCGGTACTCCGCTTTTCATCGAGAGCGCGTATTGGGTAAGATTATTTTGCTCGCACAGCTCGCGTATCCTTGCCGCTATTGCCTCGTTTTCGATCATAAAGCCGTTCTTCGCAACGCCCGAAAATTCGCCGTTTGCGCCCGCAGCGCATGAATTGCCTGCGGCATAAAAAAGAGCAATTCAAATCATGAAGACGCAGTTTTCAAATCATGAAGCCGAAAGGCTTCAATTCATGACGCAAGGCGTCAATTCATTACAATCGGGATAAAACAACACAAAAGCACCTATGACAAACGATTTTTCGCTATCATAAGTGCTTTTTTCTAAAGCTTCGTTATGAGGCTTTTGCTAAAAATGAAGCCTGCTTTCTTTTTTTATAACGATATTCTGTTGTAAAGCCCTGCATAGATGCCGTTTTTCTCGATAAGCTCGGTATGCGTGCCGCGCTCGGCGATGCCGTCGTGATTTACCACGAGTATTTCGTCGGCGTTCTGTATCGTCGAAAGCCTGTGCGCCACAACGATAACCGTTCTGCCTTTGGCAAGCTCCTCGAGCGATGCCTGTATCTGCATTTCGGTAACGTTATCGAGCGCGCTCGTCGCTTCGTCGAGAATGAGTATCGGGGGATTTTTAAGAAATACGCGTGCAATGGAAATTCTCTGCTTCTGTCCGCCCGAAAGGTTTATGCCGCGCTCGCCCACGCGTGTGTCGTAGCCCTTTTCGAGAGTCATTATATAATCGTGAATATTGGCGCGCTTTGCGGCTTCGATAATCTCCTCGTCGGTCGCGAACAGATTGCCGTATGCGATATTTTCGCGAACCGTTCCCGAGAAGAGAAATACGTCCTGCGCCACGATACCGATGTTTTTGCGGAGCGAATAGCGTGTCAGCTCGGTGATGTCGTTTCCGTCGATCGTAATTCTGCCGCCGTCAAGCTCGTAAAAGCGCGGAATAAGGTTGCAAAGCGTGGTCTTGCCGCCGCCCGAGGGGCCGACAAGCGCAATCGTTTTGCCCGCTTCGATCTTTAAGGAAAGGCTTTTGAGCACGCCCTTGCCGGTGTCGCCGGTGGGATAAGAGAAGGTTACGTTTTGGAATTCGATATCGCCGCGTGCGTTTTCAAGCGTGAGGGCGTTTTCGCTTTCCTGCTCGGGCTGCTTTTCCATAATCTCGCGGAAGCGTGAAAAGCCCGTCATACCGTTCTGGAGCTGCTCGAAAAGCGATATAAAGCGGTTTATCGGCTTCAAAAGCATTGCCATATACAGAATAAACGCCGCGAATTCACCGCTGTCTATCGAGAATGCACCGCTCGGGTCGGCATAGCCGTTATAGAAGAATATACCGCCCGCAACAAGTGCCGCAAGGTATAAAAAGTCGGTGAAAAAGGTCATCGTCGAGTGGAATTGCCCCATTGCCTTATAGGCAAAGCCGCGCGCGGTTTTGAAGCGTTCGTTCGCCTTGTCGAACTTGTTTAATTCGTGTTGCTCGCTCGTATATGAGCGGGAAACGCGGATGCCCGAGATAGAAGCCTCGACGTTTGCGTTTACCTCGGCAACCTCCTCGCGAGTGCGTGTGAAGGCGTCCTTCATCTTTTTGCGCATTTTTACCGAGAAAAATACGACGAAGGGAATGAGCGCGTAGATTATAAGCGTCAGCCACGGGTTAATGGTCGAAAGCGCGATAAACGAGCCGATAAACATTATTACCGAAAGGAAAAGGTCCTCGGGCCCGTGGTGCGCAAGCTCGGAAACGTCCATAAGGTCGTTTATAAGTCGCGACATAACCGTGCCGGTCTTGTTTTCGTCGAAGAACGAAAAGGGAAGCTTTTGCAGGTGTGCGAACATATCCTTTCGCATATCGCCCTGCATACGCACGCCCACAACGTGTCCCCAATAGGAAACGAAGTAGTTGAGCCCCATTTTCGCAAGATAAAGCAGAAGGATTATTCCCGCCCAGGTCAGCACAAGGCGCAGATTTCGGTTGGGTACGTAATCGTTGATAATGTTTTTTGTGATGATAGGATAAAAAAGGTCTGTTAATGCGATAAGGAAGGAACAGAACATATCGAACATAAACAGCTTTTTGTGCGGCTTGTAGTATTTGATAAACTCCCGTATCATTTTATCCTCGCGTTTTTTAAAAAAGATTAAAAGCATTATAAGGCATTTTACAAAAAATGTCAAGAATTCGCCCATTTGAAAGAAAAAAAGAAGGCTATGCTTTCCGATAGAACAAAAAGCATAGCTTCTTTTATGTAAGGAGGGTGAAATTCTCGTTTATCGCGGATTTGCTCCGAGGCTTTGATCGTTATTCCTTGCCGGAAAAATCGGCATATTCGCTGTAGGGCGCCGTGCTGTCCTGCGGAACGAAGGTGTCGCGCGGGTCGGGACCGAAATAGTTGCCGCCTTTTGTACCGGGGAGAAGGGTGAGCACGAAAAACCACACACTGCCTACGTAGGGAATAAACTGAATGAAATAGAATCCGCCGCTTCGTCCCGTATCGTGCAGACGCCTGATATCGATCGCGATTGTGGGCACTATTTGCAATACCGCATAAGCATAGGTTGCAACGAAGGTCAGGATAGAGAGTGTTTTGAGGCCGAGCAGCGTAAAAACAGATGCGAGCGTATAGAGAATGAACACGACGAGCAGGTTGCACAAAACGTAAAGCCAATAATCTCTCCTGCGGGTTCTACCGTACCAAATGCGCCATTTTTTGATACCGTCGATATATGCCTTGATCATAATATTTCTCCTTTTTGTAAATCGTTAACTAATTATAACACACAATCAAGCGATTGTCAAGGGGTTTTGTCGATTTTATTAAAATTTTTTGATTTCACACGCATCTCTTGACAAAACGGCAAAATAATTATATTATCAAGATAGTATATGAAAGGAAACGCGAACGAGCAGGGCTCGCCGCGAAGGTTTAAAATGGAAAAGCTAAGAATTGCAATTATCGGCACCGGCGGTATAAGCAACAGCCACACACACGGTTATAAAACCATTCCCGAAAAATGCGAAATCGTTGCAGTCTGCGACCTTGACGAAAAGAAGGCGAAGAACTACGCCGAAAGCTACGGCGTGCCCGCATACTATACCGATTTTAACGAAATGTTCGCAAAGGAAAAGATCGATGCAGTTTCGGTCTGCACCTGGAACTCCTCGCATAAGCCCGCAACCATCGCGGCTTTGAACGCAGGCTGCCACGTTCTTTGCGAAAAGCCTATGGCGATGAATACCGCCGAGGCAGAGGAAATGCTTGAATGCGCAAAGAAGAACGGCAAGGTTCTTATGGTCGGCTTCGTTCGCCGCTTCGGTAACGATGCAGATCTTATCCGCAAATTCCGCGACGGCGGCACTCTGGGCGATCTTTATTATGCAAAGGCAAGCTATCTTCGCCGTAATGGCTGCCCCGGCGGCTGGTTCGGCGATAAGGAATATTCGGGCGGCGGTCCTCTTATCGACCTCGGCGTTCACGTTATCGACCTTGTTCGCTTCCTTGCGGGCAACCCGAAGCCCGTTTCGGCATACGGCGTAACCTATAATAACCTCGACCCCAACCGTGCGGGCGGCGGTCAGAGCTGGGTTTCCACCACGACAGGTTATCAGTTCAAATATAACGTTGAGGATATGGCGGCTGCAATGGTGCGCTTCGATAACGGTCTTACCCTTTCCGTCGAGGCTTCGTTCAAGCTTAACCTCAAGAACGACCGCGGCGAAATCGAGCTTTTCGGTACGAAAGCAGGTGCGAAGATCAGCCCGCAGGTTGAATATTTCGGCGATATGAACGGCACCTTTGTCGATATCAAGCCCTTCGGCGATACCGCACTCAACTTCGACGGTCTTTTCGCGCGTGAGATTCAGCATTTCGTTGATTGCTGTCTCGGAAACTGCGAGTGCATCTCTCCCGCAGAGGACGGCGTGGTTCTTATGAAGATTCTCGACGCTATCTATGAATCCGCAAAAACCGGCCACGAGGTTATTATTAAGTAATGACCGACCTTGAAAACAGATTTTTCGAGGCATTTAAGCTTGCGGATAAAATTTGCAAGGAAGAGCTGAACACAGAAGAGGAACGCGGCACACTCGGCATTACGCTTTATATAAGAGAAATGGAGCGCTGTCAACTCGACGGCTTGGCAACGGTGAAAAATTGGAACGACGATTGCGATCGTCTCCGTTATCTCGTCAGGGAGCGTAATATTATCGCGCACGGCAACGGTGCTACGGCTCTTACCGAGTCGGACGTTGAATATATAAAGGGCTTTCACGAGCGTCTGCTGAATCTTACAGACCCGATCTCGCTTTTAGAAAAGGCAAGGCGTGCGACCCTCGCCCCCAAGCCGAAAAAAGACGGCTCCAAAGCGGCGAACGACGATGATTTCTTCTATACACCGCCTGCTCAAAGGGCAAAAAGGGATAATACCGTACCGCAGAAAAGGGATAACGGCTTCGTTTATGAGTGGAATCCCGAAAAACCCAAGCGGGATGAAAAAAGCAAAAAATGGAGCACCTCCGAGGCGCTTGCGGTCAGTATTTCTGTAGCGGCTTTGCTTTTGTGTGCGGCAGTGCTCGCCTTGGCTTATCTGGGCTACCTTAACTTTTAACAAAACAAAAAAATCGACGGTTAATCCGTCGATTTTTTATTATCGTAAACCTTTTCACCGATATAAACGGCTATGAAGACGAGCACGGCGACACCGAAGCCGACGAAAACGTCGAGAATACTGTGCTGCTTGATGAACACCGTTGCAAGCGAAACGAGAAGGGCAAAAACGCCGAAAAGCGCCTTGTATATCGGCTTTTTGAGCATTATTTTGCTTTGCAGTATCGCGAAAAACATAGCCCAGGCGACCGAAACGTGCATAGAGGGCATACAGTTTCTGGGAGGCGAATCGGCGGCATAGATAAGCTGAACCCCCCAAGTGAGTATATTTTCGCGCCCGAGCGTTGCAAAATCGGGGCGTAGCGCCGTATCGATACCGTTCGGGACGACGGTGCAGAATATCATCGGGAGTATCATGCAAAGGTCTATCAAAAGGTTCGCACGCCAAAATTCGCGTTTATCCTTAAAAAGAGGATATATCAAAACGTATGCGATGCAGAAATACCAGATAACGTAGGGTATCAAAAACCATTCGCAGAACGGAATTTTACGGTCGAGCGCACTTTCGACGATGAGCACGCTTTCGTCGGAAGGGTAGGCGATACGAAGTATTTCGTACCAAAGCGAGTGAAACGGCCAATACAACAGAATAAGACAGTATTTGCGCTGTTTTACAAAATCTACGATTTTTTTCAACCTTTCACCCTCCTTCGACACTTTTTTTCGATTATAACACCCCGATTTCGAAATTTCAAGCAAAATCTTTACGAAATCTTAACGTTTTCTTTACTATTTTCTTAACTCTTTTGTTTTATAATAGGCGCGAAGCTAAAAATCACAAAATCGGAGGGGATTTTATGAACGATCGCGAAACCGAGCGAAAGCGTCGGAGGGATATGAAGCGCGTGCGTGTCGATGCGGCGCGTGATATGCGCGACGTGCAGAGACTGGACAGTGCTTTTATCGTACCCAACAGCGAAATACAGCTTTCCGAGGGAGGTATCGTTGCCGACCGCGACGAATTCGGTGTATATGCGGAGCTTATTTTCCGAAATCTTTCGGATGAAGCTCTGAAGAGCCTGAAGCTTAGGTTTGATTTTTATTATTATCAGAACATACCCTATCTATCAACCTATTTCGAGTACAGCGGAAAAGATATTACCTTCGGCAAGATCAAAAACGGCGAAAAGGAAATAAAAAAGCCGTACAGCCGCACCGAGATAAAAAACGGCGAGACCTTCGGCGAGGGTGTGTATATTCCGATGCCCGAAAGCCCTTACACAAGGCTCGGGATTTATATATGCGGGCTTGCGTTTTGCTCGGGCAGAGCTTTAGAGTGCGAGATATCGCTTTGCGGCAAGGGTATCGCGTTTTCCGAGCTCGACGAGGTAACAAAGCGGATTTTAAAAGGTCAAAAGCAGTTTATCCGTAACGAAGCGGTGTTTCCGACGAAAAACGTTCCGCAGTTTTCGGAAAACGGCTGGCTTTGCTGTTGCGGATATAAAAACCGTGCAGACAGCGATGCCTGCGAAAAATGCCTGCGCGGGCGAGATCTTCAAAGAAGCCTTATAAGTGAGCCTGCGCTGATCGAGCAGAAACAGGCGCTTGCCTCACAGCCGACGGCGGTGTTGTATCACGATAAATCGCGTTTTGCGCAGAACAAATATCTCCAAAACCGTGCAGACCGCGAAAAACGCGAAAACGAGATAAAGCGCTCGCAGGAAAATCTGAGAAGGCAGGAGGAGGAAAAACGCAAGCGGGAGTCGCATTGGTTAAAGCGAAGCTTTGTCGTTTATTGCGTTTTCGTCGGAATGTTTTTCCTTATCGTCCTGTTTTGCGCGCTTGTTGACGGCGGCAGAGACAGCGAAAACTTTTGGTGGATGTTCCACCGTATTGCCGAGGGAGATAAGTCGCTTTTCGAGTTCTTCGGATTCGGCGACTGACGGTTGAGCTTTATATAATAAAAATCACCCGAAGAAGAGTAACGCTGCTCTTCTTCGGGCATTTTTTATACAGAGGGGAAATTTACTTACCCGAAACGGTAATACCGCCAAACGCCATATAGGGCGCGACGACGCTTCCGTCTACAAGTGTTTCCTTGCTTATCGCAACGAGATTATTGAGCATTTTGGCGAGGTTGCCGCTTATCATCGTTTCGGCAAGCGCGTGGGTGATTTTGCCGTTTTCTATCATAAAGCCGTTCTTCGCAACGCCCGAAAATTCGCCGTTTGCACCGGGGCTTCCGCCCGAAAAGCGTCCGATAATAACGCCTCTGTCGATGCTCTTTATAATATCCTCAAGCGGCGTTTCACCGCCCTCGATAACGATAGAGAACGAGCTGTTTTTCGCACGGAGATTACCCGTTTTGTTCGCAACGTATTTCGAAAGCATAAAGCTTTGCAGAACGCCCTCGCGGATAAAATCGTAATCCTCGGAAATATAGCCCTCTCCCGTATATTTTTCGCCGTTCACGATACGCTCGTCGCTCGGCTTAAAGGATATATTTATCCTTTCGTCGGCGACCTTTTGACCGAGCTTATCCTTCCAGAGCGAAGTGCCGTCGAGCAAAACGCCGTCGGAGGCGAAATTTTGGCAGATATTTCCGAATACCGTGCCCACAAGACAGCCGGGAGTGAAAACGACGGTGCCGACAAACTTTCCGTCGGTGCTTGCCGAATCGATCTGGTTTTCTATATCGGTCAG
>JAGBWF010000057.1 GCA_017629895.1 Clostridia bacterium | reverse complement strand
CTGGCCGTAATAAACGCCGTAGAAGGGGCTCATGGTGTGCTTTTCGTAGCTGTCGAGCGAGGGCAGGGTAAGACCCATGCTACGGGCTATTTTGTCGACAACTTCGCCGAGATTTTCCTGCGACCAGTGAGTGTCGGTCACGTAGTAGTCACCGATCTCAAGACAGTCGAAAATGTCGATATATTCGCTGTCCTTGACACCCATCATCATCTCAACGAGACGGTCGTAATCGATGGTGGGGTAACCGTTTTTGTCGGCTATAAAATAGTTTTTGTCGGGAATGATCGATAAGAAGGTGTTCTTGCCCGAGAAATACTTTTCGTTGACCGAGTTGATCTTATCAACAGCAAGCTGAACTTGCTTTTCGTCGATTGGATATTCGAGCTTCGAAACTCCGTCGGGAGAAATATAGATGCCGTTGTTGTCGGCTTGCCCGAGCAGATAGAAGTGGGCGATCGATTTTACAGTACGAACCTGATCGCGGAAGGGGAACTGATCGAGCAGATAATCCTCCATATCAACCGAGAATTGCGCGTTGAAAACTGTGTTAGCACTTATCTCGGGAAGCTGATCGAGCTTGCGGCGTTCGCTTTCGGAAATCTCCTTGTCGGGCATTATGATATGCATGAGCATAACTCCGACGATCATCACAAAGAAGACAGCAACGGTCGCAATATTTCTTATTTTGTTTGTTTTTGCATTATTGTTTTCCATAATAATCTGTCTGCCTCCTTTTTAGAATCTGAAATAGAGGAAGGGGTTGAACGATCCGTCAACGAGGTAGCCGGTGCAGATGAGCAGTGCGCAAACAACCAAAATCGGCTGTGCGACGGCAGATACGGTTCCGTGTGCGAGCTCGGAAAGCTTTGTATAAGCCTTTTTGACAAGGGGAGTAGAACCGATCGCCGCGGCGATAATGAGCAGTGCATTGGAGCGCAGAGTGTAGAGCGCTTCGGTACTTACCAGGGGGACGTCAAGTCCGCCGAACATACCGGCAATATCCTTGCCTGCCTCGGCAAGATTTGCTCCGTTGAATATTACGAAGCTGATAATTACGATGAGCATAACGTAGATGTGCGAAATGAAGGTGGGCAGCTTTTCAAGCACTTTGTTCAGCCAGAGCTTTTCAACAATAAGCAGTACGCCGAACATAAGACCCCAAACGATAAAGTTCCAGGCCGCGCCGTGCCAGAAACCGGTGAGCATCCATACTACGAATATGTTGCGCAGCCATTTCAGCATAGAGCAGCGGTTGCCGCCGAGGGGGATGTAGACGTAATCTCTGAAGAAGCTGCCGAGAGTCATGTGCCAACGTCGCCAGAACTCGGTCACGCTCTTTGAAATATAGGGATAGTTGAAGTTTTCGGAGAAGGTAAAGCCAAACATGTGTCCGAGACCGATAGCCATATCCGAATATCCCGAGAAGTCGAAATAGATCTGCAGAGTGTACGCGATCGCATAGAGCCAATAGAAGAGTACCGATTTGTCGTCGGACGCTCTGAAAGCGGCGCAAAGCGCGCCCATCTGATTTGCAATAAGGATCTTCTTGCCTAAACCGACTGCGAAACGGGCAATACCCTTGGACGTTCTCTCAATGCTGTGAGTGCGGTTGCTCAGCTCGTCAGCAACGGTTGTATAGCGGACGATAGGTCCTGCTACAAGCTGAGGGAAGAGGCAGACGTAAGTGGCGAGAGATGCGAGATTCTTTTCAGCGTGCGCTTCTCCGCGATACACATCGATGGTGTAGCTCATCGTCTGGAAGGTGTAGAACGAGATACCGATGGGGAGCGGTACGTTCAGGAGAGGAATCTGGAGTCCCAAAAGCAGATTGATATTAGAAATGAAGAAATCGGCATATTTGAAGAATCCCAAAAGCGCCAGATTTATAACTATAGATGATATGAGTGCAACCTTTGCACTTTTCTTTCCGCGATTCTTTTCGATTATCAGCGAATGTGTGTAGTCGGAAACCGATGAAAATATCATCAAAACGGTGTATATCGGCTCACCGCAGAAATAGAAGAAAAGGGAAAAGACCAAAAGTACGTAGTTTTTCGCTTTTGCAGGCACTGCGTAATAGCAGAGAAGCACTGCAGGTAAAAAGAAAAACAAAAATTGGACACTTGAAAAGAGCATTTGTTCAAAAGTTCCTCTCTCAAAGATTATTAGTGTGAATTAGGTAAAAAATACCGCACAGTTTAAACGATCACTTAATCATTGAAATCTGTGCGGTACTGATTTTTTTTCAAAAATTACTCAGCGATGTTCTGGAAGTTTTCTGCCATTACATCTGCAGTTGCGGTGGAAGACATTACGAAGAGAACAACGTTTCCGCGAGCTTCAACAACAACCTTTTCAGCCTCAACACAGATCCACTTTCTGGGGTCTGCATTTGCCTTGATGTCTTCAACGACTGCATTTACGTCAGCACCCTCGGGAAGACGGATAAGGCCTGCGAAGTGGGGGATAGCACCGATCATGGGCTGAGATACGAGACCTTCAGCACCCTCAACGTAAGGAGTGAAGAACATATATGCGAACATTTCGGGATCGGAAATGGGCTCAACCATGAGTGTTGCTTCAATGCCTGCGCCGTTTTCAACAGCGGCTATGATCTCATAGAGCTCAGAGGAAAGGGTTACGTTGGAAGGAACATTTTCTTCCTCTTCTTCGGTTACTTCCTCAGTTACTTCTTCGGTGGTCTCTTCAACGGTGGTTTCCTCAACGGTGGTATCTTCAACAGTGGTTTCGTCGTCGATTACATCGTTGTTGTTAGCGCAAGATGCGAAAGAAAGAGCAATAAGTGCTGCTGCAAGAATAAGAGCTAATTTTTTCATTATTAAAATCCTCCATGCGTTATTTTAAACGCCATTATTTTGTTTGCGGTTTGACCGCTTATTTTTTTTACGCCGATAAGACGCGCACTTTTAAGGAAAGTTCCACTAAAAATGCACTTTTTTAAAATAT
>JAGBWF010000056.1 GCA_017629895.1 Clostridia bacterium | reverse complement strand
CACTACCGAGGGCGAGGTTCTTGTCGGCGGAAGAAACGTCCGCGACTACGATATACACGCGCTCCGCGATGCCGTCGCAATGGTTTTGCAGAAAAACGTGCTCTTCTCGGGCACGATAAAGGAAAATCTCCGCTGGGGCAACGAAAACGCCACCGACGAGGAGATGAAGCAGGCTTGTATCGCCGCCTGCGCGGATGAATTTATTTCCTCCTTCCCCGACGGCTACGATACCTATATCGAGCAGGGCGGCACGAACGTTTCGGGCGGACAGAAGCAGAGGCTTTGTATCGCACGCGCGCTTCTTAAAAACCCGAAAATACTGATTATGGACGATTCCACCAGCGCGGTTGACACAAAAACCGATTATATGCTCCGCGAAACGATGGCGAACTCGATTCCCGATACGACCAAGCTTATTATCGCACAGAGAATTTCCTCGGTGCAGGCGTGCGACAGGATCATCGTTATCGATAACGGCGAGATCAACGGCATCGGCAGCCACGAGGAGCTTTTGAAGACCAACGATATCTACCGCGAGGTATATGAATCTCAGGTGAAGGGAGATGACGCAGAATGAGCGAAGAAAGAAAACATCAGGAGCCCATACGCCCTATGAGAGGCGTGCGCGTCCCCGGTCAGAAGCCCGATGCGAAAACCGTAAAGCGAGTGCTTTCCTACCTTGTCGCATACAAATGGCGCTTGCTCGTTGTCGTGCTCTGTATTATCTTCAGCGCGCTTGCGGGGGTTTACGGCTCGAAGTTCCTGCAAACCCTTATCGACGGCTACATCAAGCCGCTTATCGAAGCAAAAAGCACCGATATGTCGGGGCTTTTGAAGGAAATGATCGTGCTCGCGGTCGTTTACGCGCTCGGTGCGCTTTCGACCTTTTCCTATAACAGAATAATGGTAACCGTTTCGCAATCGGTATTGAAGGATATCCGCGATACCATGTTTGCGAAAATGCAGAAGCTCCCCGTTAAATACTTCGACACCCACTCCTTCGGCGACACGATGAGCCGCTATACCAACGATACCGATACCATGCGAATGATGATCTCGCAGAGCCTTCCCCACATTTTCTCGTCGCTCTGCACGGTCGTCGCAGTCTTCTTCGCAATGATCACCACGAACGTCTGGCTTACGGTATTCGTTGTCGTATTTGCGTTCCTCACAATGCTTATCGTAAAATCTATCGGCGGAAAGAGCGGTAAATTCTTTGTCCGTCAGCAGAAATCGGTCGGTCAGGTCAACGGCTTTATCGAAGAAATGATAAATGGTCAGAAGGTCGTTCAGGTATTCTGCCGCGAGGAAAAAACCAAAGAGGAGTTCGGCAGGCTCAATTCCGAGCTTTGCGAAAACGCAAAGAACGCGAACATTTTCGCGAACATTTTGGGCCCCGTTTCGAACAACCTCGGTCATTTGCAGTATATCCTCGTAGCAACGCTCGGCGCTCTGCTCGTAATGCTCACAAACAGCCTCACCGCAGGCGGTCTTGTAGCCTTTTTACAGCTTTCGAAGAACTTTACCAACCCGATAAATCAGGTAACCCAGCAATTGAACGCCGTTATTATGGCGCTTGCGGGTGCAAAGCGTATTTTTGAGCTTATGGACGAATCTCCCGAAGCCGACGACGGCTACGTTACCCTTGTCAACGCAAAATACGACGAAAACGGCAATCTTACCGAATCCGATTCCCGAACGGGCATCTGGGCGTGGAAGCACCCCCACGGCGACGGCACTCTTACCTACACCGAGCTTAAAGGCGACGTGCGTATGGTCGAGGTCGATTTCGGCTATATTCCCGAAAAAACCGTGCTTCACGACGTAACGCTCTATGCCGAGCCCGGTCAGAAGGTTGCGTTTGTCGGTGCGACGGGCGCGGGCAAGACCACCATTACGAACCTTATCAACCGCTTTTACGATATTGCCGACGGCAAGATACGCTACGACGGCATTAATATCAACAAAATCAAAAAAGCAGACCTCCGCCGTTCGCTCGGTATGGTGCTTCAGGACACCCATCTGTTCACCGGAACGGTTATGGAAAACATTCGCTACGGCAGGCTCGATGCGACCGACGAGGAATGTATCGCCGCCGCGAAGCTCGCAAACGCCGACAGCTTTATTTCTCTGCTCCCCGACGGCTACAACACGATGCTCGAGGGCGACGGAAGCGGACTTTCACAGGGACAGCGCCAGCTTCTCGCCATTGCGCGCGCGGCTGTTGCCGACCCGCCCGTTATGATACTTGACGAAGCGACGTCGAGTATCGATACCCGTACCGAATCGATAGTTCAAAAGGGTATGGACAGTCTTATGCACGGCAGAACGGTATTCGTTATCGCGCACAGGCTTTCGACGGTTCGCAATTCCGACGTTATTATGGTGCTTTCGCAGGGCAGAATTATCGAACGCGGAAGCCACGAAAAGCTTATCGCCGAAAGAGGACAGTATTACAGCCTTTATACCGGCGCGTTCGAGCTTGATTAAGAGATATATTTTTGGGTAATAGTTTTACGAGAGAGGGGATTTTAAAAAATCCCCTCTCGGTTTGCAGACCGAGAGAAATGAGGGTAGTTTTGAAGAAAAACGAGCGTCGCCTTACAAGAGTAAGGCAGTCGAAGTTTTTCTTCAAAGCCCTTGAAAATACAATAAAAAATCTCTATTCCTTAT
>JAGBWF010000055.1 GCA_017629895.1 Clostridia bacterium | reverse complement strand
GTTATCTGTTGGTAACGCCGTGATCGTTGAGGATACGTTTTGCGCGCTCGATTTGGGCTTGCTCGGGGATCCATTCCTTTTTGCCGTTATCTTCGCGTCCCAAAAGCAAAGCCTTGCTTCCGCCGTATGCGTGGTAGGGAATAAGCTCGATGCAATCGAGATTTTTTATCCCGAGTGCGAGCTCGGCGAGGCTTTTATAATGTGCGTCGTTCGTATTCACGCCGTTTATCAGAATACAGCGCAGACGGATTTTGGCGCCCGAATCGCTCACGGTTTTGAGGTTATGCAAAATCATTTCGTTTGAAACGCCGGTATGCTTTAAATGGCGTGCCGCGTCGGTGTCCTTGATATCCCACAAAAAGAGGTCTACGTAGGGTAGTGCGTTTCTCAAAACGTCGGTATCGCAATAGCCGCAGGTTTCGACCGCAGTGGAAAGTCCGCGCGTCTTGCAGAGCCTCAAGAGCTCCAAGGTCGAGCGCCCCTGCGCAAACGGCTCGCCGCCCGAAAGCGTGATACCGCCGTTTTCGCCGTAAAACGCGATATCTTTTTCTACAACCGAAAGTATATCAGAGCACTGCATTTCCTTGCCGCAAAGCTCCAAAGCACCGCTCGGGCAGGTCTGCACGCAGGCGGCGCAGGCCGTACAATTACCTCGGTCGAGTGTATGCCCGTTTTCCGCCGTTTGCGCTCGGTTCGGGCAGGAAGCCACGCAGGAAAGACAGCCTATACACTTATTTGCGTAAAAAAGAAGCTCGGGCTTGCTTTTTTGCGTTTCGGGGTTATGACACCAATCACAGCGCAGGGGACAGCCCTTTAAAAAAACGGTCGTGCGTATCCCCGGCCCGTCGTGCATACAGAAACGCTGTATTTCAGACACGGTCAATTTGCTTTTATCGTTCATTTTGTTTTATCACCATATCCTGCCAATCCTTATCGAGCGTTACGAAGCGGGCGTTCCAGCCCGAAACGCGAACCGACAAGGTCTGATAATCCTGCGGCTTTTCCTGTGCCTGCCTAAGCACCGAGGCATCCACCACGTCGGGCTGCATAAAGAAGCCGCCGAGATTGACAAAGCCGCGTATTAACGAAACCAGCGCCTGCAAGCCGTCCTCGCCCTCGACGCTCGAAGGAAGGAGCTTTATATCAAGCGCCGCGCCCGAGGCGAGCTTCGAAAGGTCTGCCTTGCTGTAGGAGCGGATTATTGCAGTGGCTCCCTCTTTGTCGGTATTTGGGGTAGGAGAGCAGTTCGCCGCCAGAACCTCGCCCTTTTTTCTGCCGTGTGCGCTTGCGAGCCTTTTGTGCGACCATTCGAGCTGACGGCCGAAGGTGCTGACGCCTGCGGGAAAGCGATAACCGCATTTTTGGTTGAAGGACACGCAAATATCGGCAAAGTCGGAAAGCAAGCGCGCCGCAAGCATATCCGATTCGTCGTTATCATTGCCGTAATAGACGTAGCGGTTGAGCGCATATTGGCGCAATGCCTCTTCGCCCTCCCAATCGTTGCGCAGGATAGAGAGCAGGGCGGAAAGGGTGAGCTTTTTTTCGTCGTACACCAGCTTTTTTATCGCATAGAGCGAATTTACGGTGTCGGCAAGTCCGCCTATATGCGGCGAAATTATATTGTAAACAGGTCCGCCGTCGATATATGAAGCGCCTTTTTCGATACAGCCCTGCTCAAAAAGAGAAACGACGGTGCAGGGCCAATCCCAATCGTGGCTAAGGCTGTTTTTGTCTTTGAGGGACTCGGTTTTATGGAGGAATATTTGCTCTACCTGCTTATAAAGATCGGCGGTAAAGGCTTTATACAGCTCCTCAAAGCTGTTAAAATCGGGAGTCGATTCATATCTGCACAGCGTGCTTTTTTGAAGTATCTGCAGAGAATCGAAGGGAACGTAGCTGAAATAGGTCTTGCCGGGGATCTGAACCTCCCAGCAGCCGTCGTTTGCGAATTTACGCGCCTCAAGCTCGGGATAGCCGTCATTCACAAGCGCTTTTATAACCAGCTCTTCGTTATAAACCGCGAGTATACCGCCGCCGTAGCGCATAACCTCTGCAACACGGCGCAAAAACGCGTTATCGGTGCTTTTGTTCACACGGACCGAGGTGGGAAAATCGCTGATGCCGAGCTCCTCCAATACGTCGAGAACAAGATAGGAGACCTCGTTTACAACCTCGATTCCGTTTTCGTCGATGCCGCCGAGCAGGATGTTCTGGTAGTGCTGTGCATCGCCGCTTCCGATATATTGACCGTTTACCCATTCACAGCCCTTGATAAAGAAATGCGCGAGTATTTCGCGTGCCTCGTCGAGCGTCAGGATGCCGTTTTTTAAATCGTTTTTCAAATAATCGCCGAGAAGGAAGTCTATTCTTCCGATACCCGTCCAGCCGCCGCAAAGGCGTATAAAGGCAAAGGTAAACCAAAGGCTTTGCACCGCCTCGTAAAAGCTCGTTGCAGGCTCCATCGGCACGCGCAGAAGGTTTCGGTAGTTTGCTTCGTATTCGGGCTTATCGCGTAATGCTTCGAGATAGCGGCTGTGCCATATTTCGAAGGCTTCAATGCAGTTCAGACAGCTTTTCGAAAATTCCTCGCTTTCACTGCCCTTGAATTTTTGATAAGCCTTTTGCGCCCTCGCCTTTATCGAGCTCACACCGCATTTAAGCACCGTTTCGAAATCGACGGTAAGGTGGCTCACACCGTAGGAAACCGATTTACCGTTATAGGTGGCGGGAACGTAGTGCCTTATAGCCATACCCAAGGTTGCGGCACCGCTTATTTTTTCGTTTTGGCAAATGCGTATGGGCGATTCGCTTGCTATTCTTTTTATCGCCGCGTCGTAGCGCGCGGTTACGGAAGATAGGTTAAAGCCCTCGATATCATCGAGCGAAACCGAATCGACGCTCAGTGTGTCGAGCCCGTATTTGCGAGCCAGGGATTCCTGCGCGAATTTGCGCGTGGAATCGGTTAAGCGTATCGGTCTTTTCATACCGTTTTGCGTGTAAAATTCCATATATTCACCCTATTTTCAGCCGTACAATATATCTTGATTACAGTATAGCACAGTTTTTCGTTTTTTTCAACAAGACTGTATTTTTTCGGTGAATTAAAGCAATATTGTGTGGAAATGTGCGTAAATTTATGATATAATCGTTTTATGAAAATCTTTGAAGGGCAGGGAAGTTCATTGAGCAGGGACAGAACGAGCATCGTTTTCACGGGAGATATCGGCTTTGATCGCTATATGGACAAAAAATGGGAGGACGAGCGGCTTATAACAGAGCCGTTGCTTGAATTTTTACAAAGCGGCGAGCACCTTTGCATTAACGTCGAGGGCGCGCTTATCGAGGCGGAGGACGACGGCTCACGCGGGGTTTTCTTCCACACGATGAACCCTCTCGCCTGCCGCGTTTTCGATAAAATGGGGGCGGATATCTGGAGCATCGGCAATAATCATACTATGGATGCGGGCGCGAAGGGGATAACGAGCACCAAGGAATACGCTCATAGGAGCAACGCCGTTGCCTTCGGTGCAGGACTCAACGAGAGAGAGGCATCCGAGCCGATATATCTCGACGAGGCAGGCGGTATCGGCATTTTCGGCGTGAGCTATATGGCGGAGTGCATCCCTGCAACAAAGGACTCGGCGGGCGTTTTCCGCTGGGACGATATGGATTACATCAAGGCGAGGATCGATGAGATAAAGTCGAAATGCCGTTGGTGTATTGTCGTTGCCCACGGCGGCGAGGAGTTTGCGGCGATGCCGAATCCGTATACGCGCAACAGGTATCTTAAATATCTCGAAATGGGTGCCGACGCTGTTGTTTCGCATCATCCGCACGTTCCCGAAAATTACGAAATAACGGACGACGGCAAGCCGATATTCTATTCGCTCGGTAATTTTATATTCGATACCGATTATCAAAGGGCGCATCGCTATACCGACACGGGAGTGGTACTGAGGCTTGAATTTACGCCCGATACGCTCGGCTTTACCGCTGTCGGCACGAGGATAAACCGTGAAACCGAAAGGATAGAGAAGGCACCTCTGCCCGATATTTTCACAAATATTCCCGCCGAGGAATACGAGCTGCTGTCGCCGCTTTCGGCAAAGGCGTTCGTTGAGGAAAACCGCAGAACGATGATCTTTTTGGAGCCCGATCGCTTTACCGATGCCTCCGAGGAGGTCTGGAACGGCTATTTCTTCAGCGAAGAGCCCGACGGCTATTTCAAAGGCGCGCACATGGACCTTTCGGTAATCGTCCCCTTTTCGAAGCTTGCCGATAACGGCGAGTGGCGGAAAAGCAGACTCGATAGGGTAAAGGAATATATTCTCCGCCAGCTTTAAGCGGCATTATTGACAAAGAAACATATTAATGCTATAATAAAGAAAAGCACTTGGTGCGATTAAAGTAAAGTGTTACAGAAACTACAATTAAAAGAAAGGAAACGCGCTATGAGAAGAATTTTTACGTTTTCATTGATTTTGTGTCTTTTGCTTGCGGTCGGCTGTACAAAGAGCTTTGAAAATAACGAATCTGTTGCAGTAACAAGCTCGGATGTGCAGAGCAAAGCGCCCGACAGCGAATCGAAGGAAGAAAGTACTACGGTGAGCGAAACGGTGTCCGAAAATACAGAATCCGGCTCTGAGCAATCGGAAATCGGCGACGAAAGCGCAGTTTCCGAAATGGTTACTGTATATCTGGTAAAATCGTTGGCGGCTCAGGGTACAAGTACGGTAGTTTACAATTACGACGAAGATTATAACATCGAATCGGCATCTACCGAAGATACGGAAGGTGAAGATTCGTTATATACTTACTTTGAGGATAAAGACGAAAACGGTATGCCGCGAAAGATACGCACCGAAGATCCGAATGAGCCATACCTTATTTTGACCTATAATGAATATGTGAGAGTCGAGTCTGTCAAAACCGAAGCACCCGGTGCAGATGAAACCTCCGAAACAAAGTATATCTATGACGAAGACGGAAACCTGACAGAAAGACGTCAAACCGCAGGCGAAATCTCAAGCAGTGTGTTTTACGAATACGAGGAAGGTGTGCTCGTTTCCGCATACGGCACGGACTTTATGGGTGAAGCCTATGAGTATGTTGTCGTAGACGGTCGTATTACGGCTCAAATCTCGGGACCGATAACTTTAAACTTCGAATATGACGAAAACGGTAATCTTTGCTCTATGGGCTTGGAAATGCTTGGTGAAGAAGCCAATGTTCTCGAAATCACTTATGAAGCGGTAGAGATTGATGCTTCGAGAGCTCCGTATATATTGGGGCAACAAAAATATTTGACCGATATGGTAATCGGTATGTAAAATTTGTTTTGGCGCACCTGCCAGAAAGCAGGTGCGCCAATTATTTTGAAAAAAGAAAACAAGGAAACGATGAAGCAAAGGATATCGGAGCATAGGCAGATACAAAGCAGCAAACAAGACAAAAAAGTGTATCGTTTTGGAAAGCGATACACTTTTTTTATATCAGTTATTCCAGTAATCGTCCTCGAGAAGCTTTGCGAG
>JAGBWF010000054.1 GCA_017629895.1 Clostridia bacterium | reverse complement strand
TGGGGCTTTTTGGAGGTATATGCAATAGCGGTAGTGATGTAAAATTTCTGCTTCATTACAATTATTCCTTTTATGAGAAGTTAGTTTTTTAAGCTGTGTATAGGGGCGGGGATTCTGCCGCCTCGGTTTATAAAGATTTCGGGAGACTCGCTTCTGAGCGGCATTATGGGTGCTGTGCCCAAAAGTCCGCCGAAATCAACCGAATCGCCTACAGTTTTGCCATAAGCGGGGATAATACGGACGGCGGTTGTTTTTGTATTGGCAACACCGATTGAAATTTCGTCGGCGATTATACCGCAAATTACAGCCTCACTGGTATCGCCGGGTACAGCGATCATATCGAGACCTACGGAACAAACCGCTGTCATTGCTTCGAGCTTTTCGATAGAGAGCACGCCCTTTTCGACGGCGGCAATCATACCTGCGTCCTCGGAAACGGGAATAAATGCGCCCGAGAGTCCGCCGACGTGAGACGAAGCCATAACACCGCCTTTTTTAACGGCGTCGTTGAGCATTGCCAAAGCCGCGGTAGTACCGTGAGCGCCGCAGGTTTCGAGTCCCATGCTTTCGAGAATATCTGCGACAGAGTCGCCGATCGCAGGGGTGGGGGCAAGCGAAAGATCGACGATACCGAAGGGGATATTTAATCGGTTTGACGCTTCGCGCGCAATAAGCTGTCCTACGCGTGTGATTTTGAAGGATTGTTTTTTGATAACCTCTGCAAGCTCGCTAAGGCTGCAATTGCCTGCGCGCTTTATGGCAGAGCTTACAACGCCGGGACCGGAAACACCGACGTTAATTATTGCATCGGGCTCGCCGACACCGTGGAATGCGCCCGCCATAAAGGGATTATCCTCGGGCACGTTGGCAAAAACAACGAGCTTTGCACATCCGATAGAATTGTTGTCGCGTGTCAGATATGCGGTCTTTTTAATAATACTACCCATTTTGGCGATAGCATCCATATTAATACCCGCTTTTGTTGTAGCGACGTTAACGGACGAACAAACCATTTTTGTGGTAGCGAGAGCTTCGGGGATAGCATCGATAAGCGCGTTTTCGCATTTGGTACTGCCCTTATGAACGAGTGCGCCAAAGCCCCCGATGAAATTAATGCCAAGCGTTTCTGCTGCCTTATCAAGCATCTGAGCTGCTTCAACGTACCCGTCGCTGTCAAGACATCCTCCAACAAGCGAAAGCGGGGTAATCGAAACTCTTTTGTTTATGATAGGAATTCCGTACGTTTTTTCGAGCTCGTTGCAAATAGGAACGAGCTTTTCTGCGGTGCGGGTTATTTTATCGTAAATATTGTTCAACAATCTGTTTTTGTCATCACTGACGCAATCGAAAAGAGAAATACCAACAGTAACGGTTCTTATATCAAGATTCTCTTCACGAATCATATTGATTGTTTCTAAAATGTCTTTTGTATCAAACATTGTTGTCTCCGTTAAATTCTGTGCATCGAATCGAAAATATCCTCGTGCATCGCGTGGATTTCCAAGCCGTTTTCTTTGCCGATTTCGGCAACGCGATCTACGAATTCGGTGAAGGGAACAGTTAAGCAATCTATTTCGACAAGCATTATCATCGCGAAATACTCTTTCAAAACGGTTTGCGAAATATCTATTATATTTGCACCGTATTGTGCACAGACGTTACTGACCTTTGCTATAATACCTACGTTATCCTTACCTGTTACGGATATAACTGCTTTAGTTTTCATTTTTGTTACCTTTCGGACGTTTTCTTAATTGCGAGAAAAACTCGGAGAGTATTGCGGCGCATTCCTTTTCCATAACGCCGCTTGTGATTTCGTATTTGTGATTCAATGGATGATCGGCAAGATTAAAAACGGTGCCGAGTGCTCCTGCTTTGGAATCGTAGCAACCGTATACCACGCGCTTGATGCGAGAATTAACGATCGCACCTGCGCACATGGGACAGGGTTCCATTGTTACGTATAATGTGCAATCGTGCAAGCGCCAGCGTCCAAGCTTTTTGCAGGCACGGTCGATGGCAACTATTTCGGCGTGAAGTAGGGCGTTTTTGTGAGCCTCGCGCATGTTTCTGCCGGAAGCGATAATTTCACCGTTCAATACAACGACTGCCCCGATAGGAACCTCTCCTTGAGCGGCAGCTGCCCGAGCGCGCCTTAGCGCTTGTTTCATAAAATATGTATCGTCTTTAACTATCATAAGTCTTATACAATAAAATATAACGCAAAGAAAATAGCATACAATATCACGAGGGGGATGAGCGCAAAATTGAGTCCTGCTCTTTTGAGCATTTCGGAGATAGTAAGCTTAAATCCGATTGTATTGGGCTTCGTTATCGAAATCTTCTTGCGTTCGATGCCCTTGTTCGCGTAATATATGATCGCGGCGATGCCGCAACCCATAATGCCGAGTATCACTTGGGAGATGAGAATCACTAACGGCGAATCCTCGGGGAAAAGGGAAGCCGTAACAGAAATGGCGTTGTTGATAAAGTGAATAAGCATCGGTATTTTCAGCGAGCCGGTATATTCGTAACAAACGGCAAGGATCATACCGAATGCAGTGGCAAAAATGATTCTCGGAGGGTCAACGTGAGCAATACCGAAGATTATCGATGAGATTATAATTGCGCCGCCTTTGCCATAGGGAAGAAGATTTTTACACAATATTCCGCGGAACGCCCATTCTTCGAGCAGTGCGGGAAGAATAGCATATAATACGAAGCAAAGGATAATCTCGAGGACTCCGTTTGCCTGTATTCCGAGATCGGCGGAGTATTTCTCTATAATAGAGCCAAAGAGGATATTTATTGTAAAGTTTATCAGGTATCCTACACCGACGGCTCCGAATATATACAGCGCAGGTGCCTTGGGAGAAGATCTTCTGACAACGTTGTATTCGACGTTTTTGTTAACTCGTTTGTATATGAGTTTGATTATTAAATATGGGATGCCGATATAAAACAAATAACCGACGATTTCAACTAAGAACGACATTGTCGATTCAAAGAGAGTAGGGCAAAATACGACAATTATGCCGGTGAATATAGAGAAAATAAGCTGAAACAGAAAAACGAGCGAAGGAGCTAAGAGTGCAAACGTTATTGCTGTTTTTGCGCGCTTTCCGAAAGCTTTTTTCTTGTTTTGTTCGTTTATAAGAACGGAAGTGAAGTCCATTTTGGTCCTCTTGAAAATAGATTTAAATCAAACAAGCGGAACGCCTTATCG
>JAGBWF010000053.1 GCA_017629895.1 Clostridia bacterium | reverse complement strand
TGAAGCACGGTTTTCGTCCATATAATCGAAAAGCCGATAGCACCGCCCGACATACCGAGAAAGATGAAAACGAAGGTTACAAGCCCCCAGACAAGTCTGCCGCATATCATTGCGGTGATAAGCTCGACGTAGAAAAGAAACATATTCTTTTCGAGCCTTTTATAGAGCAGTCCCGCGATAAACGCATAAGCCGCAAGCTCAAAAGCCATTGCGACCGCATCGGGCATAAGAATCGGAGCACCGAAGGTAACCGAGCGGAGTATCGGGGTTATTGCGCCGACGGCTAAGCCCCAATATGGCCCGCAGATGAACCCGCAAAGCAAAACGGGGAGATGCATCGGACAAAGCGAGGAGCCGATAGGTTTTATCTGCGCCGTTAAAAAGGGGAGCAAAAGCCCGAGAGCGAGAAACATTGCGGAATAAAGAAGGCGCGCAAGCGCTAAATTTTTACCTTTTGCCATTTTATTCTCCAAAATAGTTATTTGCGTTTTCAGTATATCATTTTTTTATTATCTTTTCAAGCCTTTTTCTATTGACAAAGGAAATAACTTGTATACAATATACTTGGGGTGATTTTTATGAATATAAGAAACGCGCTTCCCGAGGAGGCTCAGACTATAAAGGAAATATACGAAAACGCAAAGCTTTTTATGCGCGCAAGCGGCAATATGCACCAATGGGGCGGAGACTACCCCGAGCTATCGCTCATATCGCGCGATATCGCAGACAAAAACTGCTATATATGCGAGCAGGAGGGCGAAATATCAGGCGTTTTCTGCCTTTTTAAAGGTCCTGATAAAACCTATAACGAAATCTTCGAGGGAAGCTGGAAAACCGACGGAGATTACTACGTCATTCACCGTATAGCCGTTACCAAGCACCGTCTCGGCGTTGCCGATGCCTGCTATTCCTTCGGGCTTTCGAAAAACGGCGTTTTGCGTATCGACACCCACCGCGACAATATCCCGATGCAAAGATCGCTTATAAAAAACGGCTTCGAATATTGCGGAATCATCTATCTCGAATCGGGTGATGAACGCCTTGCCTTCGAAAAAATCGTATAAACGGAGAAACTGCCATGCTTTTCGGAAAGCACATAAACAAATATTATCTTAAATACTCACCGTGGCTTTTACTCGGTATTCTTTCGCTCGTGCTCGTCGATTATATGCAGCTCGTCGTTCCCGAGCTTTACAGAACGGTTATAAACGGTATAAACACGGGTTGCGCAGTAAAGGACGGCGTTACCGTCCCCTTCGATATGCCGTTTTTGCTCGATGAAATCTGCCGTCCCCTGCTTTTCGTTATCGTGGCGATGATTTTCGGTCGATTCCTATGGCGCATCTGCTTCTTCGGCGCGGGTATCCGTATCGAAACGGCGCTTCGCAACAGAATGTTCGACCGTTGCAGAAGCCTCTCGCAAAGCTATTATCAGCAAAACAAGGTCGGCAACCTGATGTCGCTCTTCACGAACGATCTCGAAACGGTTCAGGACTGCTTCGGTATGGGCATTATGATGTTCTTCGACGCACTCCTACTCGGCGGTCTTTCGTTTATAAAAATGTTCAGAATGGACGCCGTTCTCACAGCCTTTTCGATGATACCGATGGCAATAATGCTTATCGGCGGTATGATTGTCGGAAAGTATCTCACGATGAAATGGGAAAAGCGTCAGGAGGCGTTTTCCTCGCTTTCGGATTTCTCGCAGGAAAGCTTTGCGGGAATCGCGGTTATAAAAGCGTTTGTAAAGGAAGCAAAGGAGCTTCTCGCCTTCCGCAAGCTCAACGTGAAAAACGAGGACGCGAACATCGAATACACAAGACTTTCGGTTAAGCTCAATATCTGCGTTACCCTGCTCGTCGAATCGGTGGTCTGCGTCGTGCTCGGCTACGGCGGCTATCTCGTATATACGGGCGATTTCAACGCAGGTATGCTTGTTGAATTTATCGGATATTTCAGCGCGATCGTCTGGCCGATAATGGCGGTATCCCAGCTTATCGAAATGAATTCGCGCGGCAAGGCGTCGCTGAAGCGTATCAGCGAGCTTCTCGATTCTCGGATAGACATCTGCGACAGAGAGGACGTTTCCGCTCCCGAAGAAATAAAGGGCGGTATCGTATTCAAAAACCTCACCTTCCGCTATCCCGACGGCGATTACGACGTTCTTAAAAACATCTCGTTCGAAATCAAGGCGGGCGAAAGCGTCGGCATCGTCGGCAGAACCGGATGCGGCAAAACGACGGTTGCAGACCTTATTCTCCGCACCTATAACGTACCCGACGGCACCGTATTTATCGACGGGCACGACGTAAACTCGATTCCGATAAAAGCCCTGCGCGAGCACGCGGCGTACGTTCCGCAGGATAATTTCCTTTTCAGCGATACGATAGCCGAAAATATCGCGTTCGCCTCCGAAAGCGATGACACCGAGTCTATCGAAAAAGCGGCTATGCTCGCAGACGTTCACGATAACATAAAGGATTTCCCCGAGGGATACAAAACCGTGCTCGGCGAGCGCGGCGTTACCGTTTCGGGCGGACAAAAGCAGAGAATTTCCATCGCCCGCGCGCTTATGAAAAACGCCGAGATACTCATTCTCGACGATTCGGTCTCCGCGGTAGACGTAAAAACCGAAAAGGTAATACTCGAAAATCTCAAAAACACCCGCAAGGGCAAAACCACCATTCTTATCGCGCACAGAATAACCACCGTCGAAAATATGGATAAGATAATCTTTATCGAGGACGGCAGCGTTATCGATTTCGGCAGCCACGAGGAGCTCT
This sequence comes from Clostridia bacterium, assembly GCA_017629895.1. Lineage (GTDB taxonomy): Bacteria > Bacillota > Clostridia > Oscillospirales > CAG-382 > Coliplasma. The sequence goes on along the minus strand of JAGBWF010000053.1, from coordinate 8,038 downwards.
TTTCTCGCTGCAAGGCATACCGCAACACCGTCGAGCTTCAGCGCTTAAATGCGCTCGAAAGCTCTATATAAGGGAGGGTTTTAAAATGTACGAATATTATCCTCTTTTAATCGTCGGCGGTATTATCGGGCTTATGTCCGCAATCTTTATCGCGGCGTATTTCTCGATCAAGGACAAAAAGGAAGCGATCGGCTTCGACCGTAATATGCGCGACGGCGAGATCATCAAGCGCCTCGCAAAATACGCGCGTCCGCATCTTAAAAGCTTTATTCTCGTTCTCGTTATAATGCTTTTGTCGATATCCTACGATATCATATCCCCTACCCTCGTCGGCAATATCGAGGAAATGATAAAGGACGAATTCGTCTTCTCCGAGCTTTTGCTCTACGTTGCGGTTTATGCGGGTATACTTGCGGTATCGCTCGTATGCACCTATATTCAGGCGATGATATTGCAAAAAACGGGACAAAAGATACTTTCGGCGCTCCGCGAGGACCTTTTTATCCATATCGAATCGCTTTCGCACAACCAGCTCCACGAAATGCCCGTCGGTAAGCTTGTAACCCGCGTTACCAACGATACCAACGCGATCTCGATGCTTTTTACGAACATTCTCGTCAACCTTGTCAAGAATATTTTCGTCATCTTCGGCGTTGTCGGCGCGATGCTTATGCTCAACTACGGCTTTACGCTGATGGTGCTCTGCTTTGCCCCCTTTATCGCGCTGTTCACGGTTATCTTCCGCAAATTCTCGCGCAAGGCGTACCGCGAGGTAAAGGACGGCACGACGGATATAAACACCTTCCTTTCCGAAAACCTTTCGGGTATGAAGATAATTCAGATCTTCAACCGCGAGGACAGAAAAATGAGCGAGTTCGAGCAGAAGAACCAAAAGCTGAAATCGGCAAAATACCGTCAGATTTTCGTTTTCGGTATCTTTCGCCCGATGGTCTATATGCTCTATATCACCTCTGTGCTCTGCCTTTTGTATCTCGGCGCGCGCGGATATATCAAAAACACCGTGTTTATGGGGCAGACCGTAACGAGCGGCGTTGTCGTTTCGTTCTATATGTATATAACGAAATTCTTCAACCCGATACAAAGCCTCGCCGAGCAATTCAACTGGCTGCAATCGGCGTTCGCTTCGGCGGAAAAGATATTCTCGGTGATCGATATCGTACCCGAAATAGTCGATTCTCCCGATGCGACCGAGCTTACCGAGGTAAAGGGCGAGATCGAATTCCAGAACGTCTGGTTTGCCTATGAGGGCGAAAACTGGGTACTCAAGGACGTTTCCTTTAAGGTAAACGCGGGCGAAACGGTTGCCTTCTGCGGCTCGACAGGCTCGGGCAAAACCACGATACTCGCGCTTATCTGCCGCAATTACGATATACAGAAGGGCAGAATACTTATCGACGGCAGAGATATAAAAACGATAAAGATATCCTCTCTCCGCTCGCATTTCGGGCAGATGCTTCAGGACGTATTTCTCTTCTCGGGCACGATACGCTCGAACATCCTTCTTAATAAGGACGGCGTAACCGATGAAGAGGTGCTCTCCGCCTGCCGTTACGTCAACGCCGATAAGCTTATCGATAAGCTCAAGGACGGACTCGACGAAAAGGTTATGGAGCGCGGCTCAAACTTCTCGGCAGGACAAAGACAGCTTATCTCCTTTGCCCGCACGATAATACACAAGCCCGAAATTATGATTCTCGACGAGGCAACCGCAAATATCGATACCGAAACCGAAATTCTTATTCAGGATTCGCTCGAAAAGCTGATGAACATCGGCACTCTGCTTATCGTTGCCCACAGGCTTTCGACCATCCGCAACGCCGACAGAATTATTTATCTTTCTCACGGCGAGATAATCGAATCGGGTACCCATACCGAGCTGCTCGAAAAGCAGGGCAGGTATTACGAGCTCTATAAGCTCCAGCAGGATAAGGCGGCGCTTTCCTGATTTTAAATAACGATCTAAACCGTGATAAAACTGTTAAGCTATCGCGGTTTTTTCTTTTTATATCTGCATATACTGTAATAAGTAAGTCATAAAAGGATGATGCAGATGCCCACGGGAGATATTGTTTTTATTCTACGCGCCGCAACCGACGCACTACCTATCAACAACGCCGCGATAACCGTTACAGACGAAAGCGGTGCCGTCGTTTTCTACGAGCTGCTCACCGCCGCAAACGGAGGAATTTCGCGCACGGCAAGGCTCGAATCTCCGCCGAGAGAGATTTCGCTCGAAAGCGGTTCGATCCCTATGCCCTATTCGCGCTATAACGTGCTTGTACGCGCTGTCGGGTGGTATAAAACCGAAATATTGGGAGTACAGCTTTTCGAGGGGAGCAGAACTCAGCTTCCCATAACGCTTATTCCTCTGCCCGAGGGAATCACCACGCCCGAGGACCTGGACACCATAATTATCCGCATACCCGAGCACACGCTTCGCGATTCTCCGCCGCAAGCCGAAAACGAAACGCTCTCCGCGAGCGAGAGTGCAATCCCCGCCGTCGCGATCGGAGATGGTGTATTTATACCCGAAACGATAACCGTGCACCTCGGCGCTCCCGACGAAAACGCGCAAAACGTAACCGTCCCCTTTACCGACTACATAAAAAACGTCGCAAGCAGTGAAATCTACCCTACCTGGCCGAAGGAATCGCTCCGAGCGAATATTCTCGCGCAGATATCGCTCACCCTCAACCGCATCTATACCGAATGGTACCGCTCGCGCGGGTATAATTTCGATATCACCAATTCGACCGCCTACGATCAGGCGTTTGTTTTCGGCCGCAACCTTTTCGATGAAACGAACGAGATAGTAGACGAGATTTTCAACAACTATATCGTGCGCCCCAACCGTATCGAGCCGCTGTTCGCATCCTACTGCAACGGCACCACGAGCACCTGCGCGGGACTTTCGCAATGGGGTACAGTCGCTCTTGCCGAAAACGGAAACAACTATGACGAAATTCTCGATTTCTACTACGGCGATATCGACATCGCCCAAACCGACGACGTGCGCTCGCAATACGAATCCTACCCGAACACGCCGCTTTCCGAGGGCGCGAGCGGCGATGACGTGCGTATAATTCAGGAGCAGCTCAACCGTATCGCCATAAACTTTCCGCTTCTGCCGCTTATCGAGGTAAACGGAATTTATAACGAGCAAACCGTTAACTCGGTGCGCGAATTTCAACGCCTCTTCGTGCTCCCGATAACCGGCGTTACCGACCGCGCGACCTGGTACAGAATCTCGCAGATATACGCATCGGTCAAAAGGCTTTCCGAAATAACGAGCGAGGGTCAGCGCGCCTCGTATAACCAACAGCTCTACCCCGGCACGCCGCTTCAGCTAAGCTCGCGCGGGTCGGAGGTGCAGGAGCTTCAATTCTACCTGCAAAGGATAAGCCGCTTTAATCCCGTGGTCGAATCGCCAAGGCTCGACGGCATTTTCGGCGAAAGCACGGCGAGTGCCGTCCGCTCGTTTCAGCGCGCATACGGTATCTCGGAAACGGGAATCGTAGACGAGCAGAGCTGGAACGAGATTGTCAGAATATACAACGGCACACTCGAAAACCCCGATGTTCCGTCCGACGCGATAACGCCCGTCCCCTTCCCCGATTATACCGTTTCGCAGGGGCAAAGCGGCGAATACGTGCTTTATATACAGCAGGTGCTGAACGTAATAAATAACGTCTTTCTTACCATACCCGAGCTGACCGAGGACGGCATTTTCGGCACCGCAACCTCGCGAAGCGTGAACGAATTTGCGCTCCTTTTCGGCTTTATGCAAAACGGAAGCATAGACAAAGCGCTTTGGGATAAAATCAACCTGATATATTCGACCGTTTTGAAAAACTGCATTTTCGCAAGCGGAAACGCACAAGGCACACAGCCCTACCCGAGCACAGCCCTTTCTATCGGGAGCGAGGGTGAAAGCGTACGCTATATACAGCAAAAAATAAGCGTCATCAACGAAGCGATCCCCTATATCCCCTCTCTCGTGCCCGACGGCGTATTCGGACAGGAAACGCTCGAGGCTGTAACAAGAGTGCAAAGGGTTTTCGGGCTCGAGGGCAACGGCAGGGTTGAAGAAAGCACGTGGCTGCTTATAAATTACCTATTCACCGCGATAGAAAACGGCTGTCTTCCGAAAAGCGCAATCGCCGCCTTTGCCGAGGGTGAGATAAGAGAAATAAAGGTTTCCGAGCTTAAGGAGATAATGCGAAAAAACGGAATAAACGTGGGCAACGGTCCGATTTTCGGACTGAAAAGCCGTATCGCACTCGCCGATTGGCAGAGCAAACGCGGCTTGGAGCCGACAGGGCTTCCCGACTATGCGACAAGAAAGGCGTTATCTCTGCTCAAGCGTTGAAAAATCTCGGCATCGGGCGTATTTTCAAGCCTTTTTTATTGACAATAACGCTTTGTGATAGTATAATTAAAAGATAGTGAAAAAACAGAGGTTTTGATGAGAGATAAAAACACACCGACCGAATTCGACAAAATGAATGCGCCGAAGACGGAGGAGCAAAATAAAAAGCTTTTGAAAAGAAAGCGAATAATCGCAATAATCTCGGCTGTTATCGCAATTGCGCTGTTTTTATGGCTCGGTTGGTTTTTAACCAAAACGATATTAAAAACGCTCGACAGCGGTGAGGACGTTTTCGCCACGGCGAAGAACTTCCAGCTTATGATCGAGAGCTACGGAAAATGGGGCTGGATCGTCGCATTCGGTATACAGGTGCTTCAAGTAATTGTATCTCCCATTCCGGGCGAGGTCGTCGAGGTCGGCATGGGGCTTTGCTTCGGCTGGTTCTGGGGCACCGTGATATGTATGGTCGGCGGCGCCGTTGCCGCATGGCTGATAATGCTTTTCGCCCGTAAATACGGTGTAAAATTCGTCGAGCTTTTCGTTACCCGCGAAAAGATAAACGAGCTTAAGTTTATAAATAACGAAAAAAAGCTGAAGCGCACGGCGTTCCTGCTTTATCTTATACCCGGCACGCCGAAGGATCCGCTTATATTCTTCTTCGGGCTTACAAAGATAAATATTTGGGATTTCGTTTGGATACAAATGGTTGCACGTATCCCCTCTATCGTAACCTCGGCTGTTGCGGGGGAAATGGCAACCAAGCAAAATTGGCTCGGCGCGGTAATCATCTTCGCGATAACCGGTGCAATCGCGCTTATCGGAATATTCTTCTACCGCAAGCTTATCTCCAACCGAGAATCAAAAAAAGAAAATAGGGATTGAGGAAATATAAAATGTCAGTAACGGTACCTAAGGGCTATTGCCCCGCTCTTAACATAAGACAAACAGAGGTCGCAATAAAAAAGGTCAAGGACTTTTTCGAACGCGATCTCGCGATACAGCTTAATCTCACCCGCGTTTCCGCGCCCCTCTTCGTTGATGCGGAAAGCGGTCTCAACGATAACTTAAGCGGTGTCGAGCGCCCTGTCGCATTCGATATAAAGGGTATGTCGGGCAATAACGAAATCGTTCAGTCTCTCGCAAAATGGAAAAGAATGGCACTCGCCGAATACGGCTTTTCGGCAGGAGAGGGGCTCTATACCGATATGAACGCTATCCGTCGCGATGAGGATACCGATAACATCCATTCGGTCTTCGTCGATCAGTGGGACTGGGAAAAGGTCATCACCGCCGAACAGCGCTGTGTCGATACCCTAAAAAGAGCGGTCAAGCAGATCTACACCTCTCTTCTTCACACCGAAATTTATATCGCGTACGATTATCCCTTTATCGGAAGATTGCTTCCCGAAAAGATAGTCTTTATCACTGCTCAGGAATTGGAGGACAAATACCCCGAGCTTTCCCCCAAGGAAAGAGAATACGCGGCTGTTAAGGAGCACGGCGCAATATTCCTTATGCAGATCGGCTGCGCGCTCAAATCGGGCAGCAAGCACGACGGACGCGCACCCGACTATGACGATTGGACCCTGAACGGCGATATTATCGTTTATTATCCCGTTCTCGATATCGCGCTTGAGCTCTCCTCGATGGGTATCCGCGTCGATGCCGAAACGCTCAAAAAGCAGCTCGAAGTTTCGGGCTGTGAGGACCGCGCGGGGCTTCCCTTCCACAAGGCACTGCTCGAAAACAAGCTTCCGCTTACAATGGGCGGCGGTATCGGTCAATCGAGAATGTGTATGTTCTTCCTACGCAAAGCGCATATCGGCGAGGTACAGTCATCTCGCTGGGAGGAGCAGGACAAAGCAATCTGTAAGGAAAATAACATTCATCTGCTTTAATTATGATACTTACATTTAATTCATCTGCCGAAATTATCGGCGAAACACCGTTGATAGAGCTCAGAGCTATCGAAGAAAAACACCAAACGAAAGCGCGTATTCTCGCAAAGGTCGAGGGAATGAACCCCGCGGGCTCGGCGAAGGACAGAGTTGCCCTTTATATCATCGAGGATTTCGAAAGGCGCGGTCTTATCAAAAAGGGCGCAACCATTATCGAGGCAACAAGCGGCAACACGGGCATAGGTCTCGCGGCTGTCGGTATTCCGAGGGGCTATAACGTCATTATCGTTATGCCCGATACGATGTCGAAGGAGCGTATCGCGTTAATGCGCGCATACGGAGCAACCGTAGTTCTTACAGACGGCGCTTTGGGTATGGCGGGCAGTATCGCAAGAGCGCAGGAGCTTCACGCAGAGATCGAAAACAGCGTTATTGCCGATCAGTTCAACAACCCCGCGAACGTGCTCGCTCATTACGAAACCACCGCGCCTGAAATATGGCGTGATTGCGACGAAAGCGTGGATATATTCGTCTGCGGCGTCGGCACGGGCGGCACGGTAAGCGGTGTCGGAAAATATTTAAAAGAGCAAAACGAAAATATTAAAATCGTCGCCGTCGAGCCGAAGGGCTCACCCGTTATCTCGGGCGGAGCGGCAGGTGCGCACGGCTTGCAGGGCATCGGCGCAGGCTTTATCCCGAGCATTCTCGAGCTTTCGCTTATCGACGAAACTATTTGCGTTACCGAATCCGAAGCCTACCTTGCAGGCAGAGAGCTTGCTCGTGCAGAGGGACTGCTTTGCGGTATTTCCTCGGGCGCGGCACTGCACGCGGCTATCGAGATCGCAAACCGCGATGAAAACGAGGGCAAAATAGTCGTCGTACTTCTCGCCGACAAGGGCGACAGATATCTTTCCACCGAAATGTTTAAAGAATAAAGGAGTTTAAAATGGATTACAAAAGAATTTTAACTATTCAGGATATTTCCTGCTTCGGTCAGTGCTCGCTCACGGTTGCACTGCCTATACTTTCTGCTTGCGGTGTCGAAACCGTTATTCTCCCCTCGGCTGTCCTTTCTACACACACGGGCGGATTTTCGGGCTTTACCTTCCGCGACCTTTCGGACGATATCCCCAAAATTCAGGCGCATTGGTTAAAAGAGGGCATCAGCTTCGACGCTATCTATACCGGCTATCTCGGAAGCGAAAAGCAGATCGATATGGTAACCGATATTTTCAATACTCTTGCCCGCAAGGGTGCAAAAAAGATCGTCGATCCCGCAATGGCAGACAACGGAAAGCTCTATTACGGCTTCGATCAGGCGTATGCCGATGCGATGACGCGTCTTTGCAAGGAAGCAGATATCGTTATCCCCAACATAACCGAAGCCTGCTTTATGACAGGTATCGAATACCTGGCAACCTACGACGAAGCATACGTCGAAAAAGTGCTCAAAGCGCTCGAGGAAAACGGTATGCCGAACGTAGTTCTCACCGGAATCAGCTATAACGACGAAACCACCGGCGTTATCGTTAAAATGGGCGAAAAGACCGATTATTACACCCACAAAAAAATGCCCGTCGGAAGCCACGGCACAGGCGACATCTTCGCAAGCGCGTTCTCGGGCGCACTTCTCCGCGGCAAGAACGAATACGAAGCGGCTCGCGTTGCGGCGAACTACACTCTCCGCTGTATCGAAAACTCGCAGGGCGATGAATCCCACCGCTACGGCGCAAAATTCGAAACCGCTATC
>JAGBWF010000052.1 GCA_017629895.1 Clostridia bacterium | reverse complement strand
TACGTCGTCATCCTTAACTGCTGCCTTCGCGGTATCCTTTTCGGTGAGTGCGGAAGCATAGATTACGCCGTCGTTGAGGGGCTTAACTTCGGTGCCTTCTTCGTTTTCTTCGTTGAAGTCGTTGTTAACCTTGGTGAAGTTCGACCAACCGCTGGGAAGAACGTCTTCGCCGAAGCATACTACGCAGTTGTTTTCTTCTTCGTCAAGATCGTTGGTGAGAACGAGCTTTTCGGAATCGTAGTAAAGTTCGAACTTAACGAGGTGGATACCGATTTCAGAAGTGATGTTCTTAACGGAAACGGTAACGGTGATTTCGTCGCCTGCCTTGTAGGATTCGGGAGCGTCGATTACGAGATCGAGCTTAGCGTCTGCGTTAGCTTCGCCAATGAATTCCTCGAGAATAGCTGCGAGATCTTCTTCGGGTTCTACGGGCTGTTGGGGATCGTTGTTGCCGCCTTCGGAGCCTGCGTTGTAGACTTCAACCTCGGAGATGAATGCCCAGCCGTTCGAAGTGATGCGGAACTGAACGTATCTGCCGGTAGCTGCTGCTTCGATGGTAGCAGATTCGTTTACGGAAGCTTCGTTGTTCTCGGGAACCGCGGAACCGATTGCTTCGCCCCAGTTTTCGCCGTCTTCGGAAACGAATACGGAGATGCCGGTGGGAGCGGAGATACCGTTAGCGAGTGCCTTGGTACCGTAGTGAACGATGAACTTAGCAAGGTCGGTGGATTCGCCGAGATCGAAGGTGATCCAGTGATAACCAACAGGTTCATAGCCGGGGAACTTGCTGTTGAAGCCTGCCCATTCAGCGTCGCCGAATGCAGCGCCCTCTGCGGGAAGAACGCCGTCTACGAGAGAAACGCCGTCTTCATCGGGATATGCGATGGGAGCATCGTCGCCCCAGCTCCAGCTTTCGTTCTGACGGAAGAGAGGAGAGGTGGTGTAGGTAGCATCGGGAGCGATGTTCACGCTTTCAACAACGGGTTCTTCGGGCTTGGGCTCTTCGGGAGCGGTTTCGCCGGTAACGAGAGTTACGGAAACGCCTTCGAGTGCGCCGGAAGCAGCCTGAAGGGTTGCGAGGTCGGTGCCGTTAAGCGCGAGCTTCTGACCGACTTCGAGAGTTTTGATGATTGCTGCGTCTGCAGCGTTGCCTGCAGGTTCGGTGGAAGCGTAGCCGGTGTTGCAGAGAATTACGAATCTGCCTTCGCCGAGGGTCCAAGCTTCATAGGGCTTGCCTTCGCTGTCGCCGGGAAGGTCGATTTCAGAGATAACGAAAACGTTAGCTTCTGCATCGAATTCTGCGAGGATTGCGTACCACCAAGTGAAGTAGTTACCGCCGAAACGGCCGCCTACCAATGCGGTAGCGTCATCGGAAGCTGCAACGAGAACTTCGCCTGCGGATGCAGCGGTGGGGGTGTAGCTATCGCTCTGGAAATCCTTCTGGGTCCAGTCGTAATGGTTAGCACGGTCAAGACCGATGGTTGCATCTTCAGCGGAAGCGGTAAGTGCAAACACAGCTGCGGTGCTGAGAACCATTGCGAGAACAACGATAAGGCTCAAAGCTCTTCTGAAAGAGAATTTGTGTTCCATAATTTCCTCCTTGAAATATTAAAATTTGGAGATTTCCGTGCAGAGCAGTGCGGGCGGAACAACCCGAAAGGATGCGCGGAAACGGTTCTCCGATGATTGCCGTGTATTAAAAATACAGTATCGGCAATTTTATTGTTATAATGATAACATATTATTTTTTATTTTGCAATATTTTTTTGAATTTCTTTCACTTATTATAATACATTTATTTTATATTATTCGTTTCGTGAACCGTTTTTGAGCCGTTTTGACGCTTTTTATTGCCGATATAAGATTAATTTGTTAAAATATACTGTTAAAAATCGTTTATCAAAGCGCAAGCTCGTAAAGCTTATAAAGCGTAAGCCCCGTGTCCTCGTAAAACATTTCGAGCGTTGCGACAAGCGTAAATCCGAATTTCGGATAGAGCCTTTCGGCAGGCAGATTTCCGTCGAGCACGTCGAGACGCATCGCCTTTTTGCCCTCGCTCTTGGCAAGGCTTATTGCATGCTCCACCAACATTTTCGAAACGCCCTTGCCGTGATATTCGGGCGCCACTCCGAGCGCGTGTATGAGCAAAACCTCGTCGCCGCAGGCGTTTACGCCCCATTCGACAAGCGAATATTCCTCCTGCGAGCTCGAATTGAGGATCATCGACGCGATATATCCGCCGTCGTTCACGCAAACCCAAAGCTCGCCAAGCTTTAACGCCTTTATCAGCTCCTCGGGAGAAGGGTAGATATCCTTTTTCCAGCCCGGGCCGTACTCTGCCGTTTCGAGCCAATCGGTCATTTTATGGTAAAATTCGCGCACCGCGGAAAATTCCTCGGGCGTTGCTTTTCTGATGTTCATATTTAAGTGCCTTTCGGGTGTGAACCGATAAATTCGGATGCCGTTTTTTATAAAAGAATACAGCGCTCGAGCTCCTTGTTGTATATATAAGCCAACGCCCTGACGGTGCACCATACGAACACTGCCGCCGCGATAAGACGCGGGAGATAAAAGGTCGAATAAAGATAGGGCAGTGCGAAGGGGACGGTACGGAATACCGTCTGTGCGCAATAGGCAACCCAGGGGATAAAGGTCGGTACCTCGCCGAAGCCGAGCGTGATAGAGAGCGAATTTATTTCGAGCAGGAAGACGCGCATACAGAGCATACAAAGCACCGCAGAGCCCAGCCCGAGCAGAGAAGCCGAAATAACCGTGATAAGCGGAGTTTCGTATATTATAACCGCGCCGTTCGGGGTTAAAAGCTTTGTGAAGAGCTCGCACGCCAAAAGCGATAAAAACGCAGGAATCGCAAGCCTTTTAGTGCCCTTGAATTCGCATATCCCCGAGAAAATACGGGTCGATACGAACAGAAAAAGGAAGCAGAAGGAGGCGGGTATTATCCTCGTTCCGTCTATCGAGAAATCGATAAGGAAGAAGAAGGCGGTATAGACGCAGATACAAGCCGCGCGCAATCTTTTGGGACGCGTTTTTTCGGGGCGGGAGGAGTATTCGCCGTAATAGCGGATATCGAGCGACTCGCCTGTTTCGGCAACGAGCGACCTTATAAGCTTGAAAACCGAAAAATACCAGGCGCAAGAAACGCCGAGCGCTATCGCCGAGAGCAATATGACGATTATCGGCTTCATACCGAGAAAGGCGGAGATCGCGTCGTAGGTGTCGAAATCCTCGACGATATTCAGCCTTACCTCCAATATCGCCAAAAGCTCGGGAATAAGCATCGCGCCGAGCCTTACGAAAAACGCGAGATAGGACATAAACGCCGTGCCGTCGGAGAGCGAAAGCGTGCCGTTTGCATCGTTGCGCATCGCGAAATAGGAAATGCCCGAGAAGAGATTTTTGAACACGAGGATATAAAGTATACCCTCGCATATCGCAAGCACGGTAACCGCGAGCATTCGGTTGCTCGAAATATCGGTAAGCAGTACCGAGCGCATCATAAGAAGATGAAGCCCCTCGACAGCGGCAAGCCAGAGCATATATTTCCGCGCAGACTCGACAGAGCCGTCGAAAAAGGAAAGCTGTGTGAGCCCCCACCATATAAGCAGACAGCCGATAAGGTCGGGCAGGATATCAAGCCCGAAGGGAACGGGGTTTATAAAAAACGCGCTTCCGATAAGCAGAAGAAGCCTGCTTCTTTTCGAGATGCTTTTTTCCTTGCTCTTGTTCATTTCGGGTTTTCTCCTTTTTTTATTTGTTGTCGGTATGCTTTTCTCTTGCCTTTTTCAGTGCTTCGGCGCGTTCCTTTGCAAGCTGCTGCTTGTCTTTTTGGTATTGCCTTTCGCTCGTTATAAGCACGAAGCAGGTATGAAGCATAACGAGATTGATGATTATAACGACGTACATAAGTATAAACATTATAACCGAGATCATACCCGCGTAATCGCCGAGCAAGCCCGCAGAGTTGAGCAGGGTTGCGCACGCCGCCGCAATGATATAGGGCAGGGTTACGCCGAGCGTGAAGCGCGCACGCTTGTATATCATCGGGCTGTTACATTCGTTTGCAATGTTTATAACCGCGCTCAGCCAATAAAACGTCATCATAAGCCAAGCGAGCTGGAAAAGTATAAACGTTACGGTATTGAGGGTTAAAAAGAGCATACTGCTTTGGTCTGCTCCGATAAAGGAGTAGACTATCATAAATATTCCGCGAGGGAGCATAAACAGCGAGCTTACCGATGCGCGCAGGAAGTTTTGCTCCAATCTCGAGGCGAGGAAGAAGCCGTATGCAAGAATCGGTGCGGCGAAAAGCGCACCGCCGAGATCGCCCATGAGCAGAAACGCATAGCCGATCAATGCAACTCCGAATCCCATTTTATCACTCCTTTGAGCGCTTGCTTACGCTGCCGCAGCATTTTTTGTATTTCAAGCCGCTTCCGCAGGGGCAGTCCTCGTTCGCGCCGATCTTCTTTTCGCGCTTTACGGGGGTGGGCTTGACCTTTTTGCCCTCGCTGCTTGCCGCGGTGCCGTTAAGCACCTGCTTGCGCTGAACGACGGTTTTCTGCGGTCTTGCCGCAAGAACCATTCTTGCGGTGCCTGCGCGGATCTCCGAAATGAGCTCGTCGAACATCGCGCCGCCCTGAATTTTATATTCAACGATCGGACTGCGCTGTGCGTATGCGTTCAGTCCCACGCTTCCGCGCAGATCGTCCATTGCATCGATATGCTCCATCCAGCGCAGATCGACGTTGCGGAGCAGTATCGAGCGTTCGAGCTCGCGGAAGGTGTCGGGCTTAAACGCCTCCGCCTGCTTTTCGAGCGTGATTTCGGCGCGTTCCTTAAGGATATCCGAAATATTGTGCGGCTCGAGCGTTGCCATATCTGCCTGATTGTAAACGAAATCGCGGTCGTCGCAGAGAAGTCCGCGGAAAGCGGTGCGTATGCCCTCGAAATCCCATTCGTCAGGCACGTCGCTCTGGGTGTTCGCCGCCACCGTTTCGTCGATATGGTCGAATATCATCTTTTTGATCTTTTCGGACATATCGCTTCCGTCGAGCACGCTTCGGCGTTCTTTATATATCAGCTCGCGCTGGAGGTTGATAACGTCGTCGTATTCGAGCACGTTCTTTCTGCGCTCGAAGTTCTGTCCCTCGATACGCTTCTGCGCGTTTTCGATAGAGTTCGAAAGCAGCGAAGCGTCGATAGGCATATCGTCGGGCATCTTCAGCGCGTTAACGACGCCGAGCACCTTATCGGCGCCGAAAAGACGCATAAGATCGTCCTGCATCGAAAGGAAGAAACGGCTTTCGCCTGGGTCGCCCTGTCTGCCCGCACGGCCTCTTAACTGGTTATCGATACGGCGGCTTTCGTGGCGCTCGGTGCCGAGAATAAAGAGACCGCCCGCTTCTCTTACTTTATCTGCTTCGGGCTTTATTTCGCTTTCGAATTTTGCCTTTAATTCGTTGTAATGCGCTCTCGCCGCAAGGATTTCGGCATCGTCGGTCTCGCCGCAGTTGGTTGCCTCGTAGAGCATATATTCGTCGAGCCCTTCCTTGCGGAGCACGTCCTTTGCGAGAAATTCTGCGTTACCGCCGAGCATAATGTCGGTACCTCTGCCCGCCATATTGGTCGAAATGGTAACCGCGCCGAGCTTACCTGCCTGTGCGATGATTTCCGCCTCGCGCTCGTGGTATTTCGCGTTGAGCACGTTGTGGGGGATTCCTCTTGCCTTCAAGACCTTCGAAAGCGATTCGCTCTTTTCGACCGAAACGGTACCGACAAGCACAGGCTGACCTTTTGCGCGGCACTCCGATATCTGCTTTACGATCGCTTCGGTCTTGCCTGCCACTGTTTTATAAACCAAATCGTTGCGGTCGAGCCTTATCATCGGCTTGTTCGTCGGAATCTCGACAACGTCGAGCCCGTATATTTCGCGGAATTCGTCCTCCTCGGTGAGTGCGGTACCCGTCATACCCGAGAGCTTTTTATACATTCTGAAATAGTTCTGGAAGGTAACTGTCGCGTGGGTGCGGTTTTCGTCCTGAACGTCAACCCCCTCCTTCGCCTCGATAGCCTGATGCAGACCGTTCGAGAAGCGTCTGTTGGGCATAATACGTCCGGTGAAGGCATCGACGATAACTATCTTGCCGTCCTGAATAACGTAATCGGTGTCCCTTTGCATTATACCGCGCGCACGGATAGCGTTGTTGAGATAGTGCATAAGCTCGCTGTTTTCGCCGTCGCCGATGTTTTCGATACCGAAATGCTTTTCCGCCTTTATAAGTCCCTGCGCGGTGAACATACAGCTTCTTGCGCGCTCGTCAACGATATAATCCTCGGTCATATCCTCGTCGCTCTTTTTGGTATCAAACTCTTTTATGCGGTAGCATTTGAGCCTACGCACGAACTCGTCGGCTTTTTTATACATATCGCTCGATTCGCCGCCCGCGCCCGAGATGATAAGCGGGGTACGCGCCTCGTCGATAAGAATACTGTCCACCTCGTCAACGATCGCGAACGCGTGTCCGCGCTGAGTGATATGTTCCTTATAAACGACCATATTATCGCGCAGATAGTCAAATCCGAGCTCGTTGTTGGTGGCGTAGGTAATATCGGAGTTATACGCCTCCTGTCTTTGCGCGGTGTCGAGCCCCTGAAGGATAAGACCGACGGAAAGCCCCAAAAATCTGAAGATGTTGCCGTTCCATTCGCTGTCGCGCTTTGCGAGGTAATCGTTTACGGTTACGATGTGAACGCCGTTTCCTGTAAGCGCGTTGAGATAAGCGGGCAGGGTAGCCATAAGCGTTTTACCCTCACCCGTTTTCATTTCGGCGATTCTGCCCTGATGAAGCACTATACCGCCGATAAGCTGAACGCGGTAATGGCGCTTGCCGAGCACGCGGGTAGATGCCTCACGCACGGTTGCAAACGCTTCGGGAAGGATATCGTCGAGCGTTTCGCCGTTTGCAAGACGCGTTTTAAAAATTTCGGTTTGGCTCTTGAGCTCGCTGTCGCTCATAGCCGCATATTTATCCGAAAGCGATTCTATTTTATCTGCAATCGGTTCGATTTTTTTTAGCTGCTTTTCGCTGTAGGTGCCGAAAAGCTTTCTGAATAAAGACATCGTACTGCTCCTTGATATATTTATACAAGATTATAATATCACAAATTAAAGAAAAAGTATATAGTTATTTTTAAAATTATTGCAAATTGCGAAAAAAAGATGTATAATAGGCTGAATTGATATGTTTCGGAGTAGTTTATGAGCACGATAGCCGCAATCGGCACACCGCACGGCAAGGGCGGAGTAGCAATGGTAAGAATAAGCGGAAGCGAAGCCTTTGAGGTTGCAAAAAGGGTTTTCGTTCCCGCAAATAAGGCGCGTTTCGAAAAGCAGCTTCACGGAAGCGTTTATTACGGCTCCTTCCGCGATGAAAAGGGTGTTTTCGACGACGGTATATGTATACTCTTCAAATCGCCCTCCTCATTCACGGGGGAGGACGTTTGCGAGCTTTATTGCCACGGCGGTCTGCTCGTTACCCAAAAGCTTCTTGCCTCCGCATTAAAAAACGGTGCGCGTATGGCGCTTGCGGGCGAATTTACAAGACGCGCGTTTATTAACGGCAAAATGAGTCTTACTCAGGCAGAAGCTATCGGCGGTATCATCGATTCGGTGAGCGACAAGCATCTTACCGTTTCCGCAAATCAGGCAAACGGCAGTCTTTCGCGCGCGCTCGGCGAAATATACGATGAGTTAAAGCTTCTTGCCGCCTCGGTCTACGCATATATCGATTATCCCGACGAGGATATGACCGATATTTCGGTGCCCGAAATGAAGCAGACGCTTATAAAAATCAAGGCAAGGCTCGACCGTCTTGCAGGAAGCCACACCTACGGCCGCGCAATCAGCGAGGGCATAAAAACCGCGATAGTCGGCAAGCCGAACACGGGCAAAAGCTCGCTTCTGAACCTGCTTTGCGGCGAGGAGAGGGCGATAGTTACCGATATTGCGGGCACCACGCGCGATATCGTTACCGAAACCGTGCGCTTAGGCGATATAATTCTTCGTCTTTCGGATACGGCGGGTATCCGCGAAAGCGACGATACGGTTGAAAAAATCGGCATCGGGCGCAGTATCGGCGCGATAAGCGAGGCGGATCTCGTGCTCGCGGTTTTCGACCTTTCGCGTCCTATCGACGACGACGATAAAAGGCTTATATCGGCAATTATCGAAAGCGGAAAGCAGAGCAAGACGGTTTGTATTCTGAACAAGAGCGATATTGCATCGGGTCCCTGCCATAAGCTCCCCTTCGACCGTGCTTTAAGCATAAGCGCGAAGAATAACGAGGGCATCGAGTTGCTTGTCGATACCGTCGGCGAAATGTTCGGCGCGGGCGAGATAGGCGAAAACGATGAAATTATAGTCAACGCGCGTCAGTGCGCCGCGGTCGCAAATGCGGCAAACGCCGTCGGCAATGCGATAGAGGCACTCGACGGCTTCACGCAGGATATCGCGGGGATGGATATCGAAATCGCACTTGCCGCAATCGCCGAGGCAGACGGCAGACAGGTAAGCGAGGACATAGTAAACGAAATCTTTTCGCACTTCTGCGTCGGAAAATGATGTCGCATTTATATTAAAAGTTTTTGAAATTTGTAAGAAACTTTTTTCAAAAAGTTTCTTGCGAAAAAAATAAAAAAAGAGAACAACAGCTATGATAAAATACACAGCCGAAAAGACACAAGTTGCAATAATCGGAGCGGGGCACGCGGGTATCGAAGCCGCGCTTGCCTGCGCGCGCATGGGGGTAAAGAGCATACTTTTCACCCTCACGCTCGATCTTGTCGGAAATATGCCCTGCAACCCCTCGATAGGCGGCACGGGCAAGGGACACCTTGTTTTCGAAATCGACGCGCTCGGCGGTGAAATGGGCAGGGCGGCAAACGCCGTTATGCTCCAGAGCCGTATGCTGAACGCCTCGAAGGGACCTGCCGTGCGTTCACTGCGTATGCAGTCCGACAGAGTGCGCTACCGCGATTATATGAAAAAGATAATCGAAAACACCGAAAACCTTACTCTTAAGCAATCCGAGGTAGTGTCGGTCGAGACCGAAAACGGCAGGGTTATCGGCGTTACGACCTCCTTCGGCGCGTTCTACCCCTGCGAATGCGTTATTATCGCAACGGGTACTTCCTTGGGCGGCAGGATAATCGTCGGCGAGGAGGCGTACGAATCGGGCCCCGATAACACTCTCCCCGCGAAAAGACTTGTCGATTCGCTTGCCGAAGCAGGCGTTAAGCTTGCGCGCTTCAAGACCGGCACACCGCCGAGAATCCACGCCGATTCGATCGATTATTCGAAGCTTGAGCGTCAAGACGGCGATACCGATCCGATAATGTTCGGCTTTGCGCCCTCGCGCGAAAACCTTTTGCCCTGCTATATCGCCTATACCAACGAAAAAACACATAAAATAATCCGCGACAATCTCGACCGCTCGCCGCTCTATTCGGGCGTTATCCACGGCACAGGCCCGCGCTACTGCCCGAGCATCGAGGATAAGGTTGTTCGCTTCTCGGATAAGGAAAGACATCAGATTTTTATCGAGCCGATGGGCACAGATACGAAGGAGATCTACCTGCAGGGGCTTTCGAGCTCGCTTCCCGAGGAGGTACAGCTTCAGCTTATAAGAAGCATCGAGGGCTTGGAAAACGCCGTGTTTATGCGTACCGCCTATGCGATAGAATACGATTGCTGCGATCCGCTTCAGCTTAAAAATACGCTCGAATTCCGCGAAATAAGCGGACTTTTCGGCGCGGGACAGTTCAACGGCAGCTCGGGCTACGAGGAAGCCGCCGCACAGGGACTTATCGCGGGGATAAACGCCGCGTTAAAGGTGAAGGGGCAGGGTGAATTTACCCTTAACCGAAGCGAAAGCTATATCGGTACGCTTATCGACGATCTTGTTACCAAGGGCACGAACGAGCCCTACCGTATTATGACCTCGCGCAGTGAATACAGATTGCTGTTGCGTCAGGACAACGCGAAAACAAGGCTTATGCCGAAGGGCTACGGGCTCGGACTTGTAAGCGATGACTGCTATAATGCCTTTAAGGAAGAGGAAGAGCAGCTTGCTTCGCTGATATATGCGCTCGAGCACGAAAGCATAAAGGGCGGGGAAGCGCTCGATGACCTGCTCGAATCGCGCGGATACGCAAGAACGGGCGCGGGTATTGTCAAGGCAGAACTTTTAAAGCGCCCCGAAATTACGATATACGATATTCTTGCGCTTTCGAACGATGAACGCGTTTACGATAAAAATATTCTTGCACGCGCCGAAACCGAGATAAAATATTCGGGCTATATCAAGCGCCAGCTTGCAGAGGTGGAGCGATTTGCGAAGCTCGAGGAAAAAAGGCTTCCGCCCGATATCGACTATACCGCGATACGCGGTCTGCGCTTGGAGGCAGCGCAAAAGCTTCAAAAGCTCCGCCCCGAAAGCATCGGCAGAGCTTCGCGCATAAGCGGCGTTTCGCCCTCCGATATTCAGGTGCTTTTAATCTATCTTTCGCAGGGAGGTAAGCAATGAGCTATTCCGAAGTAACAAAAAAATACCGCGAGAGCCTTTCCGAAAGCGAATGTGCTTCGCTCGATATTATCGGTAACTGCCTTTGCGAAACGAATAAGGTGATGAACCTCACCGCGCTTACCGATGAGCGTGGTGTCGGTCTGCTTCATTTCTGGGATTCGCTTACACTTATAGATACCGGCATTTTCAAGGGCAAGCGCGTTATCGATATCGGCTGCGGCGGCGGATTTCCCTCGCTTCCGCTTGCGCTCTGTGCGAGCGACTGCACAATTACCTCGAACGATGCGACGGCGAAAAAGCTTAATTACGTTGCCGAAACGGCAAAAAAAGCGGGTATAAATAATTTAAAAACCCTTTGCGGCAGAGCCGAGGAGCTCGGCGTTGACCCCGACCACCGCGAAAAATACGGTATCGCGGTTGCGCGCGGCGTTGCAAGGCTTAATATCCTTTGCGAATGGTGTATGCCGTTTGTCGAAGTTGGCGGATATTTCGTCGCAATGAAGGGCGAAAAGGGCAGAGAAGAAGCCGAGGAAGCGAAAAAGGCGATATCACAGCTCGGTGGTGAATTGGTTGACATAATCGATATAACCGTTCCCGAGTTTGAATATCTGCATACACTTGTAATTATTAAAAAGATAAAGAACACCCCAAAAAATTATCCGAGAAAGAACAGCCAGATTCAAAAGAAACCGCTTTAAAGCAGGAGATTGATATGGAAGAACTGCGCGACAAGAACGGCTTGACCGAAGCCGAGTTTTTAGCCGCATACGATGCCTCGAAATACGAACGTCCTTCGGTTACGGTTGACATAATAATATTTCATTCGGGCAGACTTCTGCTTATAAAAAGGGGAGGGCACCCTTGTATTCACAAGCTCGCCTTTCCGGGCGGATTTGTCGAGATGAACGAGGACGTCTATACCGCCGCCGCGCGCGAATTGATGGAGGAAACGGGGCTTAAAGCCAAAAATCTCCGCCAACTGCACGTTGCTTCAACCCCGAACCGCGATCCGCGCACACGCATTATCACCGTGCCGTTTCTCGCAGACGTCGAGGATATAAACGCGCTTGCCGCGGGCGACGATGCCGATTCCGCAAGGCTTTATCCCTTTTCTTATAAAAAAATGAAGCTCGGCAGGAACGAAATTATAGAAATCGCAATCATCGACGGAAACGAGCGCAAAACCGTTAAAGTAGTAAAGAGCCGCGACGAAAGCGGACTTTCGGGCGATTATATCTATAAGCAGGCAGGCGAGAGTATGCTTGCAGGCGACCACGCCGAAATACTCGCCCGTGCGATAGATTTTTCGGAATGAGGTGATATTATGGCAGAAATACTCGAAATTTTCGACGCCTCCTATAAAAGCAAGGGTACCGCGCCGCGCTCCGAGGCACATAAAAAAGGTCTGTGGCACCATACCTTTCACTGCTGGATAATAAGAAGGCGCGAGGGAAGGGATTACGTCCTTTTTCAGAAGCGCGCCGATATAAAAAAGGATTGGCCGAGCAAGCTGGATATCACCGCCGCGGGCCACGTTTCCGCCGAGGAATCGCTTGCCGACGGTATACGCGAGATCAGGGAGGAGCTCGGCGTTTCGGTGGATTACGATTCGCTGTATTATCTCGGTATGCGTACCGAGGTATTGCAGACGGACACGATGGATAACCGCGAATTTCAGCACGTTTATCTTTTCGAAACCGATAAGCCGATAGAGAGCTTTACCTTGCAGGCAGAGGAGGTCGGCGGACTTATAGAGCTCGAGATATCCGAGGGACTGAAGCTGTTTTCGGGCGAGGTCGATTCGGTTTGCTGTGATGCCGTGCTGCTGCAGGATGGCAGGAATACAAAAGGACGCTTCGAAATGCGTCGCGATTCGGTTATAGAACGCCCCGATTGCTATTATAAAACTCTGCTTATAATGGCAGAGCGCGCGCTTTCGGGCGAAAGGTACTTAAGTATATAAAAAACGAAAGGAAGGATTTTTGTTGGTAAACGAAAACGAAATAAGAGAACAGTTAAAGGGCATATTTTCCGACGAGGTTATAGAATACGGCAAGCCGCTTATGCAGAAATTCGCAACGCTTATGGCATATTACCGTTGCGCGATGATGGAAATAGAAACGAAATTCAACGTGCTTAATCAGGAGTTTTCGCTCGCCTTGGACCGCAACCCGATAAGCAGTATAAGGTCGCGCCTTAAAAGCCTTCCGAGCATCCGCGAAAAGCTCGAGCGCAGGGAAATAACCCCCTCGGTAGACGCTATCGAGGCAGAGCTTAACGATATCGCGGGGGTGCGGGTGGTCTGCTCCTTCCCCGACGACGTTTATATGCTTGCAGACGCGCTTTTGAAGCAGGACGACATAACCCTTGTCGAGCGCAAGGACTATATACAAAACCCCAAGCCGAACGGTTACCGAAGCCTCCACCTTATCGTTACTGTGCCGATATTCCTCGCGCACGAAAAGAAGCTGATGAAGGTGGAGATACAGCTCCGCACGATCGCTATGGATTCCTGGGCGAGCTTGGAGCATCAGCTAAGATACAAAAAGGACTATAAATTCGACGAGGCTATGGCGAAGGAGCTGCTTTATTGCGCCGAGCTTTCTTCGGAGCTCGATAGCCGTATGGACGCCCTGCGCGAGCGCGTTCAAGGCGATGCTTGAGTAGAAATAACAGACCGAGAGAAATGAGGGTAGTTTTGAAGAAAAACGAGCGTCGCCTTACAAGAGTAAGGCAGTCGAAGTTTTTC
>JAGBWF010000051.1 GCA_017629895.1 Clostridia bacterium | reverse complement strand
TTATATAATGTACAAATTATATATAATATCAATAATGTCTTGACAAATAGACTTTCGGATTATATAATGTACGCATTAGATATTTCGGTGGAAAATGTCGAATCCTAAATCAAAAAGGCAAGAAAAATAAACATTTCTATCAACAATCTGTTGGTTTCTTTTTCTTGAAAAAACGGAGGTATATTTATGAACGAAAACTTTGAACCCGAATTCACCGATAACAACCCCGACGCTACGCAGGCACCTCCCGTACAGCCTATTGCGCCCAAAGAGGAAAATGTTCTTGCAGGTATAGTCGGCGCGCTTCTCTTCTCGCTCGCGGGCGGCATCGTTTGGTTTTTGCTTTATCAGATCGGCTTCCTTGCCGCAATCAGCGGTATCATCGGCGTTGTCTGTGCGATTAAGGGCTATGCTATCTTCGGCAAGCGCGAAAGCGTTAAGGGCGTTATCATTTCGACCGTTCTTGCCTTCCTGGTTATCGTTGCCGCTTGGTATCTCTGCCTTTCCTATGACGTTTACAACGCTTATCAGGATTGGTTTGCAAACGGCGAGGTCGATTTCACGCTTACCTTTGCCGAATCTGTGCGTGCAGGCTATCTCTTCCTCGTTGAAGATACCGAAATCGCAATCGCATATCTCAAAGACCTCGGTATCGGCTTGATCTTCTGCGTTGTCGGCGCGTTCGGCTACGTTAAGGCTGCTATCGGCAAGGCAAAGAACAACTAAAAACGCTCAAACAAAAAAGGACGATTGCTCGTCCTTTTTTATTTTACTCTTCGGTAACGGTGATAGTAACCGTTACGGTTTTTATCTCGCCCTCGCCGTTGTAAATATCGATCTTAACGACGTCCTCGCCCGCAAAATTCTTCATTGCGGTATATTTAAAGGTACCGTCCCTGCAAAGCTCGACTCTGCCGTAGACAGAGGTCTGTGCGAAGCGGTATTTCGCGCCCTCGAGCGAGCCGAGCGAAATGCTCACCTTTTCGCCGTGCTTAACGGTTGCCGTCTTATCGGTATAAACCGAAAGGTCTGCGGGCTCCTTCTCTCTCGGGTCGTAATCGAGCTTATTCTGAATATAAAGCACCGATTCCTCGTAGATAGCCTTGGTTATTTCGTCCTCGCTGTCGCGGTAAACGACGTAGGCACCGGGAACCGCGCCCTGATAATAGGTATTTACCGAATCGATAAAGCCGTATTTAACGCCTGCCGCAAGATAGGTGCGGTATCTTTCGAGCGATTCTTCACTCTGACGGTTGGGCTCGATTTCGATTTCAACGCTTACGCCGTAAAGCTTTGCAAGCTCGGCTATCGCATCGAGACGGTAGTGCTCGGCAGGACTGAAAACGTAGTTCGGCTGCCAGCAGGTGATATCGATGCCGTAGTAATGGCTGTTCCATATACCCTGCAGATAGGAATAATAGGGCGCCCAGACGGTTTTATAGCCCTTGGAATGAATATATTCGTTAAATGCTATCAACGCCTCGGTATCGTGCGCGGGGTCGGGCGACCAATGGTTCGGGCGGAGGTTTTCGACCTGCCAATAAAAGCCCATAAGATAGATGTTTTGATATCCTTTGGCATTAAATCGGGCGGTAGCCTCATCCACCTGCCATTTAAGACATTCGATATAGTCCTCGGCGGTCTTTATCTCCTTGCCGTTGAAGATATCGCCGATTATCGGGCAGTTTACCGATATCCAGACGGGCATTTTTTCGGTGAGACCGAATTCCTGCTTAACTCTGCCGTAGGCTTTTTCGACCGCGTCGATATTCAAGCCCTCATAGAAAAGCTCATCGAGGAACCAGGAGTAGCCCTCGTTTCTTTCGGCGTGCCAGGAAATACTGCCGCGCGTGGTGAACGCAAAGGAGTCGAACAACAGCTCCTTGCCTGTCGCCTCGGTCGAAACCATATAATCATAAGCGGTCTGCTCGGTGATAACGTGGTAATCACTGCTGTGAACTCCTACCGTATCCGAAATACCCGCCCAAAGAATGTCGCCGATACCGAGCTCCTCCGCATCGGGATATCTGCCGTAGGGGGTATCGCGGTTTTCGACAGCGGGCTTTGCGTTTGCCGCGTTCTTTCTGCCGAGAATTTCGAACTCGCCTATATATACCTGACAGGAAACCTCGCTGTCGGGAACGGTGGCGAAGGTAAGTCTTACGTATCTTGCGCGGTATTCGTCCTTAAAGGAAATATTTCTCGTATCGTTGAATCTCGGCTTATTCATACCGTAATCGGAGTTATGCTCTGCAAAAACGGTAACCCAGTCCTCTCCGTTTTCGCTCACGCTGATATAATAAACGGGAGGCGTCGTAATACCCCAGGACTCTCTGTCCTGAAAGCTGACGGTACAGCCCGAAACCGACATTATATGACCGAGGTCGGCAACGATGTGTCTGCCCGCGCCGCGATAGCAGCGGAAATAGCCGTTTTCGATATCTCCGTAATGAAGCTTGCCGTCGGTAAGCTTACCGATTTCGTCCATGCCGCTGTTGGTGTGCCCCTCGAAAAAGCCCTCGAAGTGCTGAATATCGAACTCGACGCCCTCGAGCGTTGCGAGGTTGCGAAGCTCGTTATAGTCGGCGTCGCTTTCGCTGATTTTAACCTTGCTTTCGCCGAGATTGAGCTCGTAGCCGTAATAATCCTCGATTGTGAGATACTGATCGTATTTGTTGCCGAGGGTATTGTAATATTGACCGTCCTCGCAATATTCAAAGCCGCATATCTCATCGAGAAGCATAAGGCTTCCGTCGGGCGCGGAAAGAGTAACGCGGATATATCTCGCGGTTACCGCCTTCGGAAATGCGAAATAATATACGTAGTTCGCGGTGTCGGCGATATCCGCAGGGGTATCTATTCTGCCGAGCTCGGTATATCTGTTTCCGTTATCGGATGCCGAAACGGTAACGTATCTCGGAAGACCGATGCCGTAATCCTTGATCTTGCTTGCGCTGACCGAGATATCGGCAAGATTGTGCTCGCTCCCCTCTCCGAGATCAAAATTTATCGCAACCGGGCGTGCACCGCTAAATCCGGTGTGCGTATTACTGCCGTAGATCAGGTCCATCGTGTCCCCGTCGGTAAGCTTTCCGCCGCCGTCGGGATATTTATCGTCGGGAGTGCGACTGGTAGAGTACTGTTTGTTATAAAACAGGTTCTTGACCTTTAAGCTTCTGTCTATATCGGTTTTCATAAAGGAATCGATCTTTTTGATATCCGTACTGAGCACAAAAGGCTCGGATTCCTCAAATGATGCCTCGCTTTCGGAAACGCTTTGCTCTCCGCCCTCTCCGCAGGAGGCAAGCGAAAGCATAAATGCAAGTAAAAGCATAAGCGCGATCAATTTTTTCATAATAAACTCCTTTGCGTTGTGTTGTTCCGTAATTATATCACGCATGCATCCTTTTTGCAACACGTTCGGGCTTTTAGGGGTGATATTTTTTGTTTAAACCTCTTGAAATAAGCCTTGCAATTTGATAAAATAAATCGAACGCAAAACATCAGGAGCGAAAATAATGAACGATCTTTGTGCCGATATCGGATATAAAAGCTATAATCACTTCGGCGAACAGCTGTGCGGCGACCACGTGGACGTTGTCGAAAAGGACGATAATTCCACGGTTATCGTGCTTACCGACGGCTTGGGAAGCGGCGTTAAGGCGAGCATACTTTCCACCCTCACCTCGAAAATCATCTCGACGATGATGGCGGAGGGTCTGCCTATCGAGGAATGTGTCGAAACCATCGCGGCAACTCTGCCCGTTTGCTCGGTGCGCAAGGTGGCTTATTCTACCTTTACCATTATTCATATAATCAACAACGAAACGGCGGAGCTTATTCAGTACGATAATCCGCATATTATCTTCCTGCGCGACGGCAAAAACACCGAATATCCCATGACCGAAACGATTATCGGCGGTAAAAAAATATACCGCTCGTCGATAAAGCTTCGCGAGGACGATATTTTTATCGCAATGAGCGACGGCTGTCCCCACGCCGGAACCGGACTTACCTATAATTTCGGCTGGAAGCGCGAAAACATCGCCGAATTTATGGAAACGGTTTCCTGCGCCGGCTTTACCGCAAAAACCCTTTCGACAATTCTTGTCGATGAATGTAACAAGCTCTACGGCGGCGAGCCCTATGACGACACCACCGCCTGCGTCGTTCGCATACGCAAGCGCGTGCCGATGAACCTTCTCTTCGGTCCCCCCGCAAACCGCGACGATTGCGACAGAATGATGTCGCTCTTCTTCTCGAAGGCAGGCAAGCACATCATTTGCGGCGGTACGACCTCCTCTATCGCGGCGAAATATCTGCGCAAGCCGATAAAAACAAGCCTGAGCTTCGAAGCGCCCGATATCCCCCCGATCTCATTCATCGAGGGTGTTGATCTCGTTACCGAGGGCGTTATAACCGTTAACAAGGTGCTCACCTACGCCCGCGACTATCTCGAGGACAACAAGACCTACGAGCATTGGGGCTTCAAGCGCGACGGCGCATCGCTTATCGCAAGAATGCTGTTCGAGGAAGCGACCGATATCAACTTCTACGTCGGCAGAGCGATAAACCCCGCCCACCAGAACCCCGACCTTCCCATTAATTTCAGCATCAAGATGAATCTTGTCAAGGAGCTCTCCGAGTGCCTGAAAAAAATGGGCAAGCATATAAAGGTAAGTTATTTCTAAAATTAAAAAGCCAACCGTATACTTATACAAAAAGGATTTTTCAAAGGGAGTTTTTGTATGAAGCGTTTCGGTTGGTTTTTTGTTTTGGTGGCAGTGCTCACCGCCGTTTTGCCCATCGCCGCGAAAAAGAGCGTTGCGGGGGCGGGCGGTATGTCGCTTTTCGTTTCGGGCGGCGCCGAGGTATATGAGATCGATATCGAGGAATACACCCTGCGCGTGCTTATTTCCGAGGCGAAGGACTGCCAAAGCGAGCAGGCTTTATATGCGCTCGCCGTTGCCGTGCGCTCCTGTGCCGCGTATTTTTCGTTGTACGGTCTGAAGCACGAGAGCTTCGACGTCTGCACAAGCGGGGATTGCTGCTTTTCGCTCGGCGATCCGCAAAAAACCGACGGCGCATATCTCGCAAGGCTGAAAAACGCGCTCGATGCCACGAAGGGAGAAATCCTCACGCTCGACGGAATGCCCGCAATGGCGCTTTTCACAGCCTGCGCCGGCTCGGGCACGAGGTATTGCGCCGAATTTCCCTATCTGTCGCCGGTTGCAAGCGCCGAAAGGTGCTCTTCACACACTTCGACGGTCGAGCTCCCCACAGATTCCGACCTGTTTTTCACAACGAACGACGAGCTCTGCCTTGTGTACGGCGAAAACGAAAAATGCGAATTCGGCATCGCGCAGAACAAAATGCTCTCCGCCGACGAGCTTGTAACGCGCTTTTCGCTCCCTTCGTACGAATTTTCGCTTGAAATCCTCGACGAAACGGCGGTATTTCACTGCCGCGGGCTCGGACACGGCTGCGGACTCGATATATGCGCATCCGACAGGATGGCAAAAAGCGGATTCGGATACAAAGATATTCTTTTGAAATATTTTCCGAATCTGTCGGCAGACAAAATTTACAATAATTGAATAATAACCCCAAAAAGTGCGAACAATACAAACGACAAAACACTTTTGGGGGTTTCCAATGAACGACAATTACGAAAACAAGGATAATTTATCCGAAAAAGAACGCGAGCCCTTTGCAAAAAGGATCGCTAAATTCTCTGCGTTTATATATCTCGGACTTGCGATAACCGTAGTTATCGTCGCAACCGTTGGTATATTCAGCATTTCCTATGATTACGATACCTCGCTTCCCGAGATTTCGATACCCGAAATCGATTTCACTCCCGATAACCCGACTCCCGATAAGCCCGTAACCGAGCCCGAAACGAGCGATCTGCCCGTGGGTAACGAGCAAAGCGGCGTCGATGCGGAGGTCAGCGTTCCCGACACTCCGCGCGTTATGTTTTACCGTCCCGTCGAAGGCGAAATCATTAAATCCCACAGCCTCGATAAGCTCGTTTATTCCGAAACGATGAAGGATTACCGCGTTCACGGCGGTATCGATATCGCCGCCGCGAGCGGCAGCGAGGTGCACGCCTTTACCGACGGCACCGTTTCCTCGGTTAAAGAAGACTATTTCGACGGCGTTACCGTAGCGATCACCCACGATAAAGGCGTTGTAACCTATTATATGAACCTCGCTCCCGAGCTCGCCGAGGGTATTTCCGTCGGCGCGGAGGTGCTCGCAGGGGAGGTTATCGGAGTCGTCGGCAGCTCTGCGCGCTCCGAGGCTCTCGACCCGTCGCACCTTCATTTCGAAATGACGGTAAACGGCACCCAAATCGACCCCGAACCCGAGCTCCCGTAAAAACGAAAGCAACACCGCCGAGATGCCTCGACGGTGTTGTTGTTTATTAAGCTTATACGATCACATAGGTGCCGAAATAGTGTCTTGCGATGAGGAGGTAATCGTACTGATCGACCTTACCGTCGCGGTTTACGTCGGCGCGGGAGGTCTCGTCGTCGGTAAGCAGACGGGTTCCGAAGTGCTGACGCTTGATAAGAAGGTAATCGTACTGATTTATCTCGCCGTCGTTATTCACGTCGCCGAGAATGAAATCCGCTTCATACTCGGGGAGCAGAATAACGGGCGCCGCCGCAAGAGTCTTTTTCTCGAGGTCGATACCGACAAACGAAAGCTCGTCGCCCACCTTTGCCTGAGAAAGACGCAGGAAGTTCGCGTGGGAGCCGACAACGGGGTTCTCGGCGCCGATTTCCCAATCGTGCGAGGCGATAAGAATCTCGCCGTCCCCGAGAGTGATATCGGGGGTATTGTCTCCGCTGCCCGTGGTTATCGATTTAACAATATACGCGCTTCCGTTCCAAGCCGCCACAACGTTTCTGGTATAGCGGAAATTATATTCCGAAGCGCTCACTTTGCCGAGGTCCGAGGTAAAGATAACGGTATCGCCCGCATTGATACGGGTGTTGATGCCCGAAACGTAGACCTTGCCGTCCGATGCCTCGGGAGAATATACCGCCTCAAGCTCCTGAAGCCATATATGGTTACTGCCCTGCGTTACGGTAAACTTGACGTAACGCTCGGTGCGGACGGTATCCGATTCAAGCTCGAAGGTATACATATTCCAGTTTTCGCTGGTATAGGTTGCTATCTTCACGTCGGTCGTGCCGATTTCGGTATAACTCTTGCCGTCCTTCGAAACCGAAACGGCAATTTTTTCGGGTACTGCGATACCCCAATCGCTTCTTTTGGCGGTATACGCGCGGTAAATATTCGTTTTTGCACCGCTTCCGAGGTCGATAACGATATCGATCGGAGCTTTTGTGTTGAAGCCCGCGAAGGTATCCTTGCCGCCGTCGGTATCGGTTTTTTTGCCGTCGGTAAGGCGGGTGCCGTTATCGACGAAGCTATCGGTTCTGCCGCTTGCGGGGGCGGTATAGGTCTTGCCGAGGGAAGCTATTTCTTCCTTGCTCTTAACCGTGCTTCCGACAGCGTTTTCGAGCTTTTCGGCAGCAGAGAGCTGCTGTGCCTCGGTTGCGTTTTCGAGATTTGCGGTCTCCAACGCTTCTTCATAGGCAATTCTCAATGCCGCAAGATCCTCGTCGGTATATCTGTCGTAGCGCGCAGAGCGAGCCTTATCGATAGCCGCGGCAAGACGGTCGGATGCAGAATAGGGAGCGGAGGAAAGCTGAAGAACGCGAGCGCTGTCGTTATTGATATAACCGTCTACAACCGCGCCGGTGGTGGTCTTGATTCCTCTTACGCGCAATCTGCCGTTGCCCGCAATTCCGATAACCTGAAAGGTAGTAAAGCGTTCGGAATAATAGCTTGCGGACGCGGTGGTTTCGTTTTCGTAGATAGCCTTCGATTCGTTGCAGATATATTCGCCCGGTGTGGGATTTGCGCCGCTGTAATCGATCTTTTCCACGTTGGGATTGGTCTTATAGGGCAACACGCCATAGCCTGTTATGTAGCTGTAGGTAAGCGCGTAACGCTTGAAATATACACCGCCTCCGTCATCCTCGAGACCGTTATAGTTCGCGGTGTTTCCCTCTACGGTATAAACGTAGCTGTCATCGGAATAGACAACGATGCCGATATGGTCCTCACTGCCCGTGGGGCCGTCCCAGCAGAAGAAGATAAGGTCGCCCGATTGGGGCTTATAGGTGTTACCGTTGTATGCGTAGGAGCGTTCGAAATAACCCGAACGGCGAAGCTGATTTGCCCAATGGCCGCAGCCTACCTCGCGCCATACGTAAGACTTATCGTAGGTGCCGTTGATGCCGTCGTGCTTTCTGCACCAGTCGCTCATCGATTTTTGATCGGTGCAATAGGACTGATAAAGCGCCCAAGCGACGAAGGATGCACACCAGTCGTAGTTCGAGCCGCCGTAGCCGACGCCGAAATCGCCCATATTATAGTTGAATTCGGTGTTGTTGCCGCTACCGCCGCCGATACCGTCGAAATCGTATGCGGTGGGGCTTTCCTGATATCCGAGCTGAGAAAGAGCAACGGCAACCACGTCGGTTCTTCCGTCGCCGGTGATCTCAAGGTTCGAATAGTGCTGATAATATTTACTTCCGAGATAAGAGGAGTGCGCGCTGTTAGAGGCTGTTCTGTAGCTTGCCGCGCTTGCTTCGAGCGTCGGAGCGCAAAATACGCATGCCGATGCCATAAGTGCAAAGCACAGCAACACAGAAATTGCACGGCTGATTCGTGAAGTCATATAAATCTCCTTTTATTTTCTTATTGCCATAATACCACAGACGTATACGTTTGTCAATTATCAGATAATCCCATATAAAAATACTACCCGAACAAGAGTTTTTTCTCTTCTTCGGGTAGATTTTACTTATACCGTATTAAATACAGCCGTTCTTAAAAAGACTTATTTCTTCTTTTTAACAATAACTACAACAACAGCCGCTACGATCGCAACAACCGCAACTATAATAGCAACGAGTACGCCGGTGGAAAGGCCGCCGTCTTCTTCGACTGCGTCAGATCCTGCCTCGGAGGTAGCCGCAACGGAGGATTCGGGTTCAGACGGAGAAATGGTTGCAGAGGATTCGGCTTTGGACTCTGCCTCGGAGGAGGTAGCGGGTTCCTCGGTTTCATCGCCTGCGGTTGCTTCGCAGATAGTATAGGTAGCGGTGCAGACGTATGCATCGTCATACCAGTTCAGGTCGGCAGTAGTGGTGGGAATGGTCTGTCCCTCGAGGTCGAGACCGTTGAACTTAACGAGGGTGCCGACCATCCAGCTCATAAGCACGTCGTTAATGCAGTTACTGCAGTTAGGCGAGGTGTAGTCGACAGCGGTGGGGTCGTTGGGGTTGAGCGTGATATAGTCGTTACCGGTGTTTGCCGCCCAGACAAAGCCGCCCTCGGGAATTTCGAGCGCAGTTGCGGAGCCGTCTGCAAGACCGTTCGAGCTGTCCACGATTTCGTAAACACCCTCCTCTTCGGTAGGTGCAAATGCGTAATGGAGCCACCAGCCTGCGCCGGAGTAGGAATCGGTAAAGATAACGCCCGAGCCCTCGACGGTGTTGTTGTTAAAGTGAGTTATCCAAAAGGGTTTTTCTTCTTCTGCGGAAACGCCTGCGGGAACGAGAAGGCAGAGCATAAGAAGTGCGATAAGAAGTGCTGTGAATCTCTTCATTATTTTTATCTCCTTTTTCAGTTTGTTTAATTATACTCCATCTTGCGATAAAAGTCAATATATCAAGAAAGCAGTTTAAGCATATCCTCTGCAATATCTTTCTCGTTTTCCAGTCCGAGCGAAAGGCGGAAAAGTCTGTCGTTTATCCCTATACGCTCGCGCATTTCCTTGGGTATGGATGCGTGTGTCTGCGTCAGCGGATAGGTGATAAGACTCATAAACCCGCCTAAGCTTTCTGCGAATTTAATTATTTCCCCGCCCTTCAAAAGCCTGCCCGCGTCTTTAACGTCGCGGAGCGTAAACGTAACGACGCCGCCGTATCCGCTCGCCTGCCCTTTCATCACCGAATGCCCCTTGTGCTCGGGAAGTCCGGGGTATATCACGCTTTCGATCTTATCGCTGTTTTTCAGCACCTCGCAGAGCGCAAAGGCGTTTTTCTGGTGCTTTTCCATACGCAGAGAAAGCGTCCTCAGCCCTCGGAGCACGAGCCAGCTGTCGAAGGGTGAAAGCGCGTTGCCGAGCGTCATCGAGATATAAGAAATGCGCTCGGCGAGTGCTTCGTCGTTTACAACAACCGCCCCCGCAAGCGTATCGTGGTGTCCCGAAAGGTATTTCGTCGCCGAATGTACGACTATATCCGCCCCGAGCGACAGCGGATTTTGAAAGCAGGGTGTAAGAAAGGTGTTATCGACAACGAAAATCGCACCGTGGCTCTTGCACAAAGCCGCAATTTCCGCAAGATCGGCAACCTTCATCATCGGGTTGGTCGGCGATTCGGCAAAAACCATTTTCGCACCGTTTTTCAATGCGTTTTCCACGTTTTGTGAATCGCCTACGTCGATAAATTCGAATTCGATCCCGTATCCCCCATACGTTTGCGCCATACGGTAGGTGCCGCCGTAGAGGTCATCGGAAATAAGCACCCTGTCGCCGTTTTTCAGAAGCGAAAAAACGCTGTTTATCGCGGCGAGCCCCGACGAAAATACAAAAGCGTGTCTTCCGCCCTCCAAAAGAGCAATCTCTCGCTCAAGCATAGTGCGCGTCGGGTTTGAAAGGCGTGTATAGGAATATTCACCGCCGCCGACAAAGGTCGAGGTCTGAAAAATCGGCGGCGCGATCGAGGACTCGTAGCCTCCGCCGCAATCGCCGATTATACATTGCGTTTCCTTATTATACATATTGCATCACCGTATTCAGTATATGTGAAAATCGGTGTTGGGGTTAAAACGGCTAAACCGTTGTATATTGTCAAGTGCGTAAAAGCCATTACTTCTAACCTTAAAACAAAAATTGCTTTTCGCCATAGCGAAAAGCTACCTTACTTCTTCACTATTCACTATTACCTATTACTTGCCAAAAAAATTCCTCGTTGAGAGAAAAGTGAAAAGTGAAGAGTGAAGAGTGAAGAGGTAAAAAAATCCTCGGAACAAGTCCGAGGAATTTTTTTTGGCAGCGGGATAGGGATTCGTTCTCGCCTGCGGGCTCGGTCAGGGTCGGCTCTGACGTGCCCCCGGCACGTCATTCACTACCGACCCGTTCGAATCCCCTGTTTTTACACAACAAAACAAAAACAGACGGGCTTTCGCCCATCTGTTTTTGTTTGGCAGCGGGATAGGGATTCGAACCCCAACAAACAGAGTCAGAGTCTGTCGTGCTAACCGTTACACAATCCCGCTATATTCAATTCCGCGCTTTCTCGGCGCGAGATTTATTGTATCACCGTTTTTTCGGAATGTCAAGTCTTTTTTCGGAAAAATTTACTGTATATTCCCTTAAATTTAATATTTTTCGCGTTGCGCTTCTCCATTCTATGCCGTTTGACTCAAAAAATATGCAATTTCTCTTTACAAAAGCCGTTTGTTGCTCTATAATATCATAGTCATCTGTGATTCTATCCGAAAGGGGCTTTTTATGCACTCGCAAAAAACAAGGATCGGGGTTGTCGCCGTTATTTCGCTTATTATGGCTGCTCTCCGCATCTTCCTTATCTCTGCATATATAGAAAAGAACTCATTCGCTGTCGATACCTATTATCTCCCCGACAAGCCCGAAATAACCGCTTTCACCGTCGTTTCCGCGCTCTTTCTTATTCTCTTTCTCTATCTCGGCTATTCCTCGAGCAAAAAGAAGCTTGTAAATCTCGGGCACTCCCATATCGGCGTATCTGCGGCTTCGATCTTGCTTGCCTTTGCGCTTATCGGTGCATCGCTCTTCTATTCGGTACAGCTTTTCTCCGATGGATCCGAATTCAAGCTCGCCGAGTTTGCGGTCTTCGTGCTTACCCTGCTCAGCGCCGTTGTCTTTCTCGTATCGGGCCTGCAATTCAACAAGCCGCGAAAAAGCGAAAGCTTCTACGCAACCGCGGCGCTTGTTCCGATTTTCTTTTCTGCTTTAAGAATTTTATCCGATTTCATCTCCACAAGCTCGGCACCGCTCGCGTCCTCGGGCGCCTACCATATTATCTCCTTGGTTGCGGTGCTGCTCTATTTCTTGACAGAGGGCAAATCCTACGTCATCGAAACCTCTGCCGCAAGCTATTCCGGCTTCGGATTCGTTTCGGTGTTCTTCCTAATCGTTTATTCGGTTCCCAACCTTGTGCTTCGTTGCTCGGGCAGCCTTCCGTTCAATCTCTCGGCGGCATATTCTGCCGTAGACGTTTGCATCGCGATATATATTGCGGTTCGGCTCGCAACCGCAAAAATTGAGAAAAAGCAATAACCAACATAAAAAACAGACCGAGAGAAATGGGCTAGCCACCCCAAAAATGCAGGCATTTTCGGGGACCCCGACTTACGCCCTTGAAAAGAAAATATAAAAAAAACAGTGTGCTTTCAACGAAACGAAAGCGCACTGTCTTTTTATAAGGAATTATTATAAAACGTCCATCTCGGAAAGCAGACTGCCTTCATAGCTTTCGAGCTCGCCCTTATCGCAAAGAGAAGCAAGCTTGGGATTGATAGGCATTTTCGCAACGCGCGCGATACCGTGTGCCTCTGCAACCGCATCAACCGAGCTTTCGCCGTAGATATAATGCTTTTTGTTGCAATCGGGACATTCGAAATAGGAATAGTTTTCCACCAAGCCGAGAATGGGAATGTTCATAAGCTCTGCCATTCTTACAGCCTTGCCGACGATCATCGAAACGAGATCCTGAGGGCTGGTTACGATAACCATTCCGTCAACGGGAAGCGACTGGAAAACGGTAAGCGGAACGTCGCCGGTTCCGGGAGGCATATCGATAAACATAACGTCGTTTTCGCCCCAATTTACGTCGGTCCAGAACTGCTTTACACAGCCTGCGATAACCGGACCTCTCCAAGCGACAGGATCGCTTTCGTTGGGAAGAAGAAGGTTAAGCGACATAATCTTAATACCGGTCTTGCTTTCGGGAGGGAGCATTGCCTCGCCGTCGCTCAGAACGCCGCCGTTCACACCGAAAATTCTGGGGATAGAGGGGCCTGTGATATCCGCGTCGAGCACGCATACCTTTTTGCCGCTTCTCTGCGCGTTGATAGCGAGAAGGCTGGTTACAAGCGATTTGCCTACGCCGCCCTTGCCGCTTACTACCGCGATAACCTTTCCGATCTTACTGCCCTCGCGGAGCTTTTCGATCATACTTTCTTTGCTTTTTTCTCTACTCGAGCAGTTTGCACTGCAGGTCGAGCAATCGTGGGTACATTCGCTCATTTTTTATTCCTCTTTTCTAAGGGTGGTTACTTATTTATTTTTTTGAGAGTGTCTGCGCTCATTTTTGCACATTCAAGCGGAGTTTTGTCCTTCGTGGGCATATCCTGCTCCACGATAAGCCATTCGACACCGCATCTGTTCGCCGCATCGATTATCGCGACGAAATCCTGAACGCCGTATCCGACGGGACGGAATTCGAATTCCTGCTTCTTTTCTGCCTGATCGCCGTCGTTAAGACCGATAAGGGCATACATATTCTTGCTCTTTTCGCCGACGTAATCCTTTAAATGAAGAAGCGGACAGCGGTTTGCGTATTTTTCGAGATACTTTACCGCGCTTTCGCCCGCAACCTGAATCCAGCAGGTATCGAGCTGCATTTTAAGAGTTTCGGCAGAAGTACTTTCGTAAAGATCGTCGAAGCCGTATTTGCCGTTTTCGAGGCGCACGAATTCAAATTCGTGGTTATGATAGCTGAGCGACATACCGTTTTCTGCGGCAAGCGCACCGATACGTGCGATATCGGCAAGCGTGTTGGAGTAATTTTCGCCGCCGGGACGCTCGGCTTCGCCAAGCCAGGGAATAACGATATGCTTACAGCCGACCTTTTTGTAATCGTTTATAAGCTGTTCCGCGTTCGCAGAAAGCTCGGGAAGCGAAATATGCGCAGAAACGGGCTGAAGACCGATCTTCTTTACAAGCTCTGCGATTTCTTCGGGGCTTCTGCCGTAAAGCCCTGCAAATTCGACACCGTCGTATCCGAATTCCTTGACCTTTAAGAGGGTACCCTCAAGATCCTCCTTCGCATCGTCGCGGAGAGAGTATAGCTGTATTGCCGTAGGTAACATTTTTATATACGCGATGTGCTTTTTTGAGATTTGTTGCTTTATACCCGCGGACACAGAAGCCTTGTTGCAAGACCTTTCCTTATCCCCGCGGACACAGAATCCTTGTTGCAAGACTTTTTCCCTATCCCCACGGACACAGAAGCCTTGTCGCAAGACTTTTATGCGGACGTTTATCTCTTAAAAAGCGATTTCGCTCTCCTTATTTTATTATTGCGTTATTTCCGAGAATTTATTCCGCCCACTTGCCGTCGACGAATATAGGAGTTGCCTTGCCGTCCTTATAGCCGGTAATGCAAAGGTCCTTACTGCCGATCATAAAATCGACGTGTATCATCGAATCGTTCACGCCGAGCTCGTGAAGCTCGTCGAGCGTCATATTTTCAAAGCCCTTGACACAGCCGGTATATCCCATACCGAGAGCCACGTGGCAGGATGCGTTTTCGTCGAAAAGCGTGTTGTAATAAAGCAATCCGCTTTCTGCGATAGCCGAATCCTTGGGCACGAGCGCAAGCTCGCCGAGCATTCTGCTTCCTTCATCGGTGGTGATTATTTTACCGAGCGCTTCTTCGCCCTTTTCGGCGTGCCAAGCGACAGCTCTGCCGTCTTCGAAATCGATATAAAAGTTTTCGATAAGCGTTCCTCTTACCGAAAGGGGCATCGCAGACACCAATCTGCCGCTGCATTTGCCCTTCATGGGAGTGGTGAATATTTCCTCGGTGGGC
The DNA here is from genome assembly GCA_017629895.1 of Clostridia bacterium. GTDB lineage: Bacteria > Bacillota > Clostridia > Oscillospirales > CAG-382 > Coliplasma. Next base: position 17,142 of record JAGBWF010000051.1, on the reverse strand, counting down.
ATATTCGGGTTATAGAACACGCCCGAAAGGGTATATTCGCCGCCGCCGCACCAGACGCTTTCCTTCATCAGCTCGCATTTGAAATCGGTACCGTTTGCCGATTTATAGTGCAGGTAATCGAACTGCTGAGCGTTGAGCCATTCGCATTTTGCTCGGAAATTCTCGTTTTTGATATCCCAAGCCTCGATGCAATCGTTTTCCTCTCCGCATTCAACGGTGGAAAGGATAGCCTCCCAAAGCTTTTCGACGGCAACGCTCGTGCGGTCGTTCGGGAACATCTTTTTCGCCCAAGCCTTACCGGGTATCGCGCAGACAAGCCATTGATGCTTGTTGTCCATCGCATCGCGGTAGGGCTTTATCTTTCTCGATATGGCAATGCTTGCCTTTGCAAGCTTATCCTGATTAACGCTCGCCAAGCCGTCGGGGTCCTGAGAAAGAAGCGCGATTCTTGCGGGAAGAATCTCGGAATCGTGCTTTGCTCTTTCGACGTACCAATCGGGCACCTCGCAGAGCTTTTTAACCGACTGATGTCTGTATGCAAGCTTTGTGAGCTGTGTCATGGTCCAATCGACTCTGACCTCGCCCGCGCCTGCGCGGTATGCCTCCTCGGCAAGTATCGCAACAAACTCCGCCGATTCAACGTCTGCCGAGATATTAACCTGCTGTCCCTTCTGAACGTTGATTCCCTGCTTTACAAGCAGCTTTGCATATTTTCTTTGAAGTGATTTTTTCATTTTTCCTCTCCTGTCAACGATTACTTCGGTTAGGGAAATTGTAACGGGACTGTAAAAACAGCCCCGTTTGAATTATTTATCTTCGCTGTTCTTCTTGCCGAAAAGCGATTTCTTTTCGGACTTGTCTTCTTTTTGCTTCATTTTTATGCCGCTGTCAACCTTGACAGACTTTACTTCCTTGGTCTCGGGCTCGTTTGCCTTTTCGAGCACCGACTGAACCGCCCATTTCTGAATCTGGATCTTGGTTCTGTTGCCGGAGGTTTCGATAAGAAGCATTTCATCGGTTACCTTAACGACCATACCGACAATACCGCCTGCGGTAACGATAACGTCGCCGAGCTCAACCGAGTTGCGCATATCGGCAACTTCCTTTTCCTGCTTCTTCTGAGGACGGTAAAGGAAGAAATAGAACACGATTGCGAGAAGTGCAAGAGGAAGAAGCGTGATGAGCAACGAGCCCTGCTGGGGCGCCTGCTCAAGCATTAAAAGATTTGTAACGTTCATTTTAAATTACCTTCGCTGTATTTGATTCTTTTTACGTTCGTGCAGTAATGCGTGGATTCATCGATTTCGAACACCGCGCCGCGCAGACACACGTTTTCCTTCGAAGGAATGCCCTTCATCCGAATATTCTGCGTGTATCTCGGCACTGCGGTTTCATAGGTTACCCCGATAATCGAATCCTCGCCGCCGCACATTCCGATATCTGTGATATATCCGCTTCCGCGGTCTGTCAGACGCTCGTCTGCCGTTTGTATGTGAGTATGCGTTCCGAAAACTATCTGCAGTCTGCCGTCGAAAACGTGCATAAACGCAAGCTTTTCGCTCGTCGCTTCGCCGTGAAAATCGCATATTGCGAAATCATATTTCCCCTCGAGCTGTGAAAGCAATCTTTCGACCGCACGGAAGGGCGAATCGTTCGGGTCCATAAAGACCTGACCGCAAACCGAAATAACAAGCGCGCGCAAGCCGTTTTTGACAGGGACGATGCAATATCCCTCACCCGCGGATTCGGGCGGAAAGTTGAGCGGGCGCAAAACCCTCGGCTCTCTTTCCAGAAGATCGAATATCGCATAACGGCGGAAGGAATGATTGCCGCCCGTGAGCACGTCCGCGCCGCTGTCGAAAAGAAGATCGGCGTCGTATTTATCGAGACCGCTTCCCTCGTGCGCGTTTTCTGCGTTTACTATAACAAGATCCGCCTGCTCGGCATTTATTATTTTTCTTAAGTTTTTACGGACAAAATCCATACCCGGCGTGCCGAATACGTCTCCTACCGCAAGGACTCTTATCATAAACACCAACCCTGCAGAATTTTCTGTTATACGTTTTGAAGCAAAACCGTTGTTTGCCCGTTTTAAGCGGTTCAAAACGAGCGCAAACCGCTTTTACAATTTAATCCCATAAAAATCCGCGACATGCGCGTGGATTCTTGTGTCCGCAACGCTTTCGACCGTTTTAAGACGGTTGGAGCGGATGCAGATTGGACAAACGCGCTTCTACCGTTTTAAGATGATTGGAGCGAGCGCAGGTCGTGCCAAACGAACCCGAAGCTGTAGAAACCTACTGCGAGCGGTGAGTTTGGTGCGAGATGCACCGCTACAACGTCTTAAAACTTACTTCGCGTAGTCTACTTGGCGCATTTCTCTGATCACGTTTATCTTGATCTGTCCGGGATATTCAAGCTCTTCTTCGATCTTGCGGGCGATATCCCTTGCGATAAATACCATTTCGTCGTCGTTCACCTCGTCGGGCTTGACCATAATGCGTACTTCTCTGCCCGCCTGAATAGCGAAGGATTTTTCAACACCGGTAAAGGAGGTTGCAATCTCTTCGAGCTTCTGCAAACGCTTGATATAGGTTTCGAGATTTTCGCGTCTTGCGCCGGGACGAGCCGCCGAAACCGCATCTGCCGCCTGAACGATCATAGCAACAAGGGTATGGGGCTCAACGTCGCCGTGGTGTGCCTCGATAGCGTGAACTATTTCGCGGCTTTCTTTATACTTGCGGGCAAGGTCTACACCGATCTGAACGTGCGAGCCGTCGATTTCGTGTGTCATCGCCTTACCGATATCGTGAAGCAGACCTGCGCGCTTCGCCTGAGCGACGTCAACGCCCAATTCGGAAGCGATCATTCCTGCAATGTGAGCAACCTCGATAGAGTGCTTCAATACGTTCTGACCGTAGCTGGTACGGTATTTGAGCCTACCAAGAAGCTTGACAAGCTCGGGATTTATGCCGTGAACGCCGGTTTCGTAGGTGGCCTGTTCGCCCTCCTTCTTAATAACGGCTTCGACTTCCTTGCGGCTCTTTTCGACGGTTTCCTCGATTCTCGAGGGGTGGATACGGCCGTCGGAGATGAGCTTTTCGAGAGTCATTCTTGCAACCTCGCGGCGAACGGGATCAAAGGTGGAGATAGCGATCGCCTCGGGGGTATCGTCGATAATAAGGTCAACGCCGGTAAGCGTTTCGATTGCGCGGATGTTTCTGCCCTCGCGTCCGATAATTCTGCCCTTCATTTCATCGTTGGGAAGGTCTACTACCGATACGGTTGCTTCGGAAACACTGTCCGCCGCGCAGCGCTGGATAGCGAGAGCGATAATGTTCTTTGCCTCGTCCTCTGCCTTATCCTTGTATTCCTGCTCTACCTCGAGCAGCTTCATTGCCATTTCGTGTCTTGCTTCGCTTTCGACACGCTCCATAAGTGCGGCACGCGCGTCCTCGGAGGTCATTCCCGAGATCTTCTGGAGCATCTCCTCCTGCTGTGCCACGATTTCTTCCGCTTTTGTTTTCAGCTCCTCGTTTTCGCGGATCTTCGCATTAAGCGTTTCTTCTTTCTTTTCGAGGGATTCATACTTCTTGTCGAGATTTTCTTCCTTCTGCATTGCGCGTCTTTCCATGCGCTGAAGGTCGTTTCTTCTCTCTTTCAGTTCGCGCTCGGTATCGTTCTTGATCTTGAGCGCTTCTTCTTTAGCTTCTACAAGCTTTTCCTTTTTTGCCGTTTCGGCAGCTTTGGTTGCGTCCTCGATAATTCTTTTCGCCTGTGCTTCTGCTCCGCCGATCTTCTTTTCGGCAACAGCCTTGCGAACCAGAACTCCGATAAGGACACCAACGACGGCGGCAGCGGCGATTAAGCCGATTGCTAAGTAAAGGTCCATTTTTTGCCTCCTTAAATTTATTTTATCCCGAAGGCAAGGATTTTTGTCCGACTGATAAGTTTTATATTCGGTTTTTCATACAAATATATCGTTATTTCGCCGTGCAAAGCATTTTATTGCGGTTTATCAAGCTATAAAAACCGCTTTTTCTTTGACTGACAAAGCCTTGACATCGGTATTCACGGTAATTATACATCTTTTTATCCCGATTGTAAACCCCCTTATATATAATTTTTATTATATTTTATATATAAATACCCGAAAATTTTTGCCCCTAAATAGATTTTATTATTGTTGACAAGTTTTTTCTTTGTGTTATAATAAAATCGAATAGGAGTATTTCTATGAACGATATTATTTATTTCGACTCCGCGGCGACGACTCTGCCGCTCGAAACGGCAAAAAACGCCGCGATAAACGCAATAAACGAATACGGAAATCCGAGCTCGCTTCACACAGCGGGAATAAGGGCGAAAAGGCTTATCGACGAGGCTCGCAAAACGGTTGCGGCATCGCTTTTCTGCAAGCCCGAGGAAATTATTTTCACCGGAGGCGGAAGCGAAAGCAACAATCAGGCGATATTCGGGCTCGCGAAGCTCCGTGCGAGGCGCTCGAAGCGAATCATCACCACCGACAGCGAGCACCCCTCGGTTTCAAACCCGATAAAAGCGCTCGAATCTGAGGGCTGGGAGGTTGTATATATCCCCACCAAAAACGGCAGTCTCGACCAAGCGGTTCTCGAAAACGCGCTCAAAGACGGTGCCGCCTTTGTGAGCATAATGCTTGCGAACAACGAAACGGGTGCCGAATACGATATTGCCGCTGTGAGAAGGCTTATCGACAAAAGCCAAAGCGGTGCGCTTTTCCACTGCGATGCGGTGCAGGGATATCTTAAAACAGACAAGCGGATCATCGCGAAAAATTGCGACCTTGCGAGCATTTCGGCACATAAGATAGGCGGAATAAAGGGTGTCGGCGCGCTCTATTGCAAAAGCGGAATAAAGCTTCCCGCATTTATCCACGGCGGCGGTCAGGAGCGTAATCTGCGCTCGGGCACCGAAAATACCGCGGGCATCGCCGCATTTGCCGCAGCTTGTGCCGAATTTCCGAAGTATTCCGAGCATATCTCGGCGCTTCATGCCAAGGCGATTTCGGTTTTTTCGCAATACGGCGATATTATAAAGCTCAACCTTCCCGAAAAGCATATAAGCACGGTCCTTTCGCTCTCGGTAAAGGGCGCTCGGAGCGAGGTTATGCTCAACGCGCTCGATCTTCAGGGCGTATGCGTGTCGGCAGGCAGTGCCTGCTCGGCAAGAAAGGGTCCGAGCGGTGCTTTGACTGCTTACGGGCTTACGAAGGAAGAGATCGACGGTACGCTCAGAATCAGCTTCGGCTGGCACAACACCGAGCAGGAAATAGAAATTCTCGCCGAAAGGCTCGTTCAGATCATAAAAAGGCTCACAAGATAAACGAAAGGATATGCGGAAGCTCCGCAAGCCCACAATATGAAAGAAGTCATACTTTTAAAATACGGAGAAATCGTGCTCAAGGGGCTCAACAGAAGCTTTTTCAACACCAAGCTTGAAAGCCGTGTAAGGCGCGCTCTCAAAAGCGTCGAGGGCGAATTTTATTTCGATTACGCCCAGTCCACGCTTTGCATAACCCCCTCCGACGACGCCGATATCGACGGCGCGTACGAGCGTGTCAAAAAGGTTTTCGGTATCGCAACCGTCTGCCGCGGACTCGCCTGCGAAAAGGATATGGAGGATATCAAGCGCGTGCTTGCCGAAAATATCGACGAGCTTTTGGGCAACGCAAAAACCTTTAAGTGCGACGCGAAGCGAAGCGATAAGAAGTTCCCTCTCAAATCCCCCGAAATCTGCGCGATATGCGGCGGAATCGTGCTCGAAAACCGCCCCGATATGAAGGTTGACGTTATAAATCCCGAGCGCGTGATAACCATCGAAATCCGCGACAGGCAGGCGTTTATCCACGGCAACGGCGAAAAGGGCGCAGGCGGTGTTCCCGTCGGCTCCTCGGGCAGAGCTATGCTTATGCTCTCGGGCGGGATCGACAGCCCCGTTGCAGGCCACATGATCGCAAGGCGCGGCGCGGCTATCGACGCGGTTTATTTCGAAACGCCCCCCTATACCGGCGAATTGGCGGCGGAAAAGGTACGCACGCTCGCCGAAATCCTTACCGAATACTGCGGTGAGATATATCTCCACTCGGTTTCACTCACCGAGGTACAGGAAACGCTCGTTGCAACCTGCAAGGAAAAGCTGTTCACCCTGCTTCTCCGTCGCTTTATGGTGCGTTGTGCATCGAGGCTCGCCGAAAGATACGGCGCGGGCTGTCTTATAACCGGCGAAAGTCTGGGACAGGTCGCAAGCCAGACGATGCAGGCACTTGCAGTTACCGATGCGGTCGCAACGGTGCCCGTGCTCCGTCCCTGCGTCGGCTTGGATAAAGAGGAGATCGTTGTCCGCGCAAGAGAAATCGGCACCTTCGATACCTCGATACTTCCCTATGAGGACTGCTGTACCGTTTTCACGCCGAAGCACCCCGACACCCGTCCCGATATGGCGGAAATTTTAGAGGAAGAGGCAAAGCTCGACGTCGAAGGTCTCGTCGAACGCGCTCTCGCAACCGACCATTTTGTTAAATTGGGGTAAAGTTATATGAAATCGCTTATCAACCGATTAAAAAAGCAAGGCAAGCATATCGCCGTCGCCGAATCCTGCACGGGCGGTCTTATCGCAAAAACGATAACCGACACCCCCGGTGCGAGCGCGGTGTTCAATATGGCGGTTACCACCTATTCGAACGAGGCGAAAATAAAGCTTTTGGGCGTTTCTCCCGATACGCTTAAAGCCTTCGGCGCGGTTTCCGAGCAGACCGCCTGCGAAATGGCGGCAGGTGTTTTAAAGCTTGCGGAGGCGGATATCGCAGTCTCGGTTACCGGCATTGCGGGCCCCTCGAACGACGGCTCGGTTAAACCCGTCGGCACCGTCTGCATCGGCGTTGCAACAAACGAAAAATGCTATTCCACCACCTTCGTCTTCGCCGGAAAGCGCAGTGAGGTTCGCAAAATGGCGGCGAAAATGGCGCTCAATATGGCTTACGACGAGCTTGGCGGCACAAAAAAGAAAAAGGACGGCAACGCTATAACCAAAACCGTCAAAAAAACCACAAAAGCTATCGGAAAGATAATTAAAAAGAAGTAACTCCTTCCGACATCAAGGAGGTAAACAGATGAACCTTTCTCCCGAAGCATACAAAAGAGGGCAAAAAGCCTTTCTTAAATACTACTTTTCGACGTCGGCTATTATCCTGATCGCTGCAATCGTCTATTACGCCGTTGTTTTGACTCGGATAATTCCCCTTATAATCACGGCTCCGATAATATTGCTGTATCTCGTGTTGATTTTCGTTCGCATTTTTGTGAGAAAATTTATTTTCTCGCTTGTGTCGCAAAAGCTCGATGCCGAGGCTTTTCTCGCGCTCGTCCGCGCGCGCAAATTCGATAACAAGGCTTCTACCTATCAGCTCTACGCGGAATATGCTATCGGCAATTACAGCTCCGTCGTCGCTGTCTGCGAAAGCAAATCGAAGATACCCGCCTTGTCAAAGCGTTACGGATATTACTATCTCACCTATCTCGCAAACGTTTATTTCGATCTCGGCGAGGACGAAAAGCTACGCGAGGTTTGCTCGCTTTTTGACGAACGTTTATCCAAGGAAAAGCAAAGCAGGCAAGACACTCTGAAAAAGAGGCATTTGCGCATGAGCTTCTACCGTATGTACCTTGAACGCCGATTCGACGATTGTGAAAAATGGCTTGAAGCACCCACACGCACAGAGCACGACAGGTACCACCGTATCTTTTGCAGGGCGCGCCTGGCGCAGCTTCTCGGCAAAACAGAGGAGGCGAATGAGCTTTTCGCCCTTCTTGCAAAAGAGATTCCTCAGCTCAATTACGGCAAGCTTGCCGCAAGGCAGCTGTCCGAGCCCGATTCCTTTAACTCCCCGACCGACACGTTTGATATTTCGCAGGCTCCGACCGAGCTTGTCAGCTATGGCCCGAGCCGCGCAAGAACCGTTATTTTGCGAATAGTACTCTGTATTTCTGCTTTTGCGTTCTGCTATATCACCGCAGGCTATGTACAGCAAGCGCTTGACGAAAGAAAACACGAACGCGAATCAGCCGCATATTACGAAAAGGTCCGCGTTCTGCTCGAAAACGATTACGACGGAGTCGAGATCTACGACGCATTCCTGCTTGTAGACCGCGAGCAAAATCCTGTTGACAGCCTTTTTATCTGCAGAACAAACACCGATATCCTCATCGGCAGTCTTTACAGCTACGAAGGAAGCGACGAAACGCTGTATGAGATAGCGGCAACGGTTCCTATCGCATCGCTGTCCGAGGATAAAGTTCCTCTTTGGCAGGCAAGACTCCGCGCCCAGACCTCAGATAATTATATCGACTGCGCTATTTACAAGAGCAAAAACGAAGCTCCCGAAGCGTGCTATGCGCCTATTCCCCTCCGAATCGACGGCAAAACGGTATATTTTGTAATATCCGACGTTGTCCGCGATACTATGAGCATCGTTCCGACAGAATAAAAAAATCACCCCGACAGAGCCGATCGCTTCTGTCGGGGCTTGTTTTTTTATTGCGGATATTTAAGGGTTATGCCGTTAAAGAAGAATTCAAGGATATATTTATAGCTGTAGCCGTCTCTTGCGAGCTGTTCGCTGCCCGTTGCCGAAAATCCGACGCCGTGGCCGACGCCCGAGCCGTTCACCGTAACCTTATCGGGAGAGACGGTCGTGCCCATAGGGGTTTTCACGCCATCGCCGAAGCCCTCGAATTTTTTATAGCCGTCTGCCGTGAGAACGCCCGTGATATCGCGTTTTTCGACCCTGCCGTTTTCGGTAAGAACGGTGAGGTTTGCGGTATATTCAAGCTCAAAATTCGCGCTGGTGAAGCCGAGAGCCGAGCGCACGTCCTCGCTCGTTTCGATACGAACGCTGTTACCGCTTCCGTCCGAGACCGAAAGCACGGTTATATAATCCGAGCCGTAGGGGTCGGTTTCGACTATCTGCACCGAAATTTCATCGTCCTTGATAGCCGAAAAGCTCTTGCGCGAGGTTATATGGTCGAAAAACTGCTGCTTTGTATATACCTTGGTCCACTTATCGCCGTCCTCGTGCTCGGGCTGGAATACGGTCGTGAGATAGGGTATCTCCTCGCCGCCCCACGCCGCAACCGAGGAACAGCTTGCACCGCCGTTCGAGTTGTGATAGAGCACCATTATCGGCGCGTTTTTATAGGTCGCGATAAGTCCGCGCGTCGCATCCACTATCGCGTTGTTTTCCTCGCTCATACGGTAAAGTCCGCTGTATACCTGACAGCAGGCGGAGTTTGTGCAGACGTCAAAGCCGAGCTTTTTATGCTTTGCGTAAAGCGGTACGGTACGTGCGAGTACGGCAAACGCTTTTCTCGTTTCAACCGCAAAGTTCGTGCCGATCTCGACGGACATAACGCACTTTGTATAAAGCTCAAGACCGAGAATATTGCTCATCGTAAGCAGATTATCGGTTACCGTATATTCGAAAATACCGCTGTAATCGTAATGGTTTATATTACCCGAGCGGTGCTTCATCGGAAGATTGACGGCGCCGCCGTTTTTGCCGCGGAGCGCAAGCTTGCGGGAGGAATCCTCGAAGCTGAAAAGTATTTTGCCGTTTTTATCGAGCACTGCTATTCCGTTTGCCGCGGGTGAAGAAACGCTTCTTCCGCCGGACGATTTTTTAACGCCCGCCGCGGTGGTGGAGGAATAGGCACGCGCCTCGTAGCCGCCCTTTACTACCGCAACGAAGCCGTTCTTCGACTTTGCGGCGCTATTTGCCGAGGAATAGCTCGAAAAGCTTCCCAAAACCGCGCTGTACGCGCCGACGTTTCCGTTTTCATCGGCAATTGCCTTGCCGTTTTCGAAGCTGATATTTACCTGAGGAACGAGAATTATATTCTTTTCATCGGTGTCGAAAAGCTTTATAAATTCATCGCCCGCCGTGTAGCCGATATCAAATCCGTTTGCCGAAATATTTTCGGAATAAAATCTGCGCGTATCGAGCGTGGGAGCGTCAACGTACATACCGACACGGACGTAGGGCTCGTTATATTCCGCCTTTTTTGCGGATGCGTTTATCGGGAAAACCGCCGCGCCGATGCAGAATACGGTTGCCAGCGCGAGCGAAAGCAGACGTCTAAGCAATTTCATAATCACCTCTCACAGTGAAATACGCCTTTGCTCCTGTTACAAGTATCGCCTTGCGGGATTCACTTTCGGATGCATAATAGATATGGCCGTATTCCAGAGCCTCGCCCGAAAAGAGCTCTCTGCCCTCTGCCATATCGGTAATTCCTTCGTTTTCCTCGCCCGAGGAGGTGATAACAACGGCACCGCCGCCGCGATAGATTATTTCCGCATCGGGAGCAAGAAGGATCATCTGCCCCTCCTTAAAGGATACGTCCTTATATTCGGTGGCAACGGTTATGCCGCCCTGTGCGGTAAGCTCCTCTATAAGCTCCTGCTTAAGCTCTTCCTTGAACTTTTGCAGATAGCCGTAATTGATAAGCGTATCGTCGGGGATGTTCATTTCCGATCTTGCGCTCTCCGCCGAGGATGCCGTTGCGAGTATCGGGTAGACCGAAACGACAAGCAAAACGGCTATAAGCGGAAGTATAAGCTTTTTCACGGATAGTTGTCTCCTTAAAAATTTTTTTCGGAAGCGTGCCTATAATATGATCTTACGCGGCTTCCTTCGGAAATATGCACTAATTCGTTCGATATTATATGTGCGTAAACGACAAATTTTCCGCCGTTTTTACGCGGGCGCAAATATTTCCACTTAATATTATAACACACCTTGTCAAGTCCCACAGAGAGTGGTCGGCATATATTGCACACCAACATCTTGTGTTTTGCTAAAAAACGAAAAAACAGCCGTTTTCGCGCTTATACGAAACGGCTGTCTTGGCTTATTTTTGTATATTTATTCGTCTTTTTTGCAAAACGCCGAGAAAATCTCCTCGTTTTCGGTAAAGAAATAACGGCGTATAAAGGTATAATCGTATACGTCAACTGTACCGCTGCCCGAAACGTCGATCGCGTTTTTCTCGGTCTCGCTCGGCGAATAGGTGCCCATATAAGCGCGCTTTGCGAGCAGGTAATCGCCGACGTCGATCACTCCGTTTCCGTTCACGTCCCCTGCGATGCAAACGACCGCGGTATCGATAACCTTGCCCCCGACCGAAAGGCTTACAACGCAGCCCGTGCCGATATAATCGGTCGGTGAAAGCGCAAGACCGTCCTTCGACGAAACCTCTATGCTGTGTCGGAAATGCTCGGCGAACATATCGGGCGAAAGCTCCGATGCTACACCGCGCAGATATCCGTCCTCCCCGCGCACGAAAAGTCCGCTCGAGGGGCTTATCGCAAGTCCGCTGAAGAAGGTCGTGTATTCGAGGAACACCCAGCCGACGCTTCCGTTATATTCGGTTTTGCCCCAGAAGCCGTCGATCTCGGTAACGCTTATTATTTCACCGTTCGGGATAATGCATATCGGAGTCGATTCGGTGTTGGCTGCTGCGCGAAGGTTAAGATTCGCCTTTAATTTATAAAAGCCCGGCTCCTTTTTCGAAAGGATTATTTCGGAATCGGGGTAATTATACGGCATATTAACGTAGAGTATTCCGCGCGCGCACGCCGTTGCCCACTGCTCCCAGGTATAGCGTCTTGTCGAAACGATGCAGGGCTGGGAGATAACTCCGTCGCCGCCTGCGTTGCCGTGATATATAACGATGAAATCCTCATCGACGCTGAGCACCGAAACCGAATGTCCCGCGGCGAGACGAACGTGTGCACCCGGTGCCGATTTCATCATAAGTGCCTTGACGCTGTTTGCGGTAACCGAGCCGCCCGAAAGACTGCCCGCGCTGTAATAGAGCGATTGGTTCATCGAATGGTCGATAAATCCGAAGCATTTCCAGAAAACCATTCTCGCAAAGGCAAAGCACTGCGCGCCGAGCAGGTCTATCTCACAGCTTTCCTTATAGCCCGTCGGGTAATATCGCATACAGTTGCAATTACCCTCCGACTGAATACAGTAGGTAGGCGCGGTGTTATGGCAGACGCACGCCTTGCCGTTTTTCGAAAAAAAGGTTCCCGGCATGTGCTCCGCCATCGGAAGCGTTACGTCGCCGACCTGAACGTAGATACCCGAATATCCTCCGTCGGAGGAAATCTCGGAAACGCCGTTATCCGAGCCCGTATAAAGCATATCTTCGCTCAAAGCACCGTTTTCGGCAGATATATACTGCAAAAATTCGCCGTTTCCGTCGGTATATATCTCGTCGCCGTTTTCTTCGGTATAAACGTAATCGGGGTTCTTGACTATCCAGCGGATTCGTCCGTCGGCTTCGGGCAGGAAGCCCTCGATGCCCTCGCGGACGAGCGATACCTTCTCGTTCCCGTTTTTATAGCTGCAAACCGCGCTTCCGCGGATATACAAAAAGCCCTCCTCGGTAACGTACAGGCACTTTACTTCCTCGGAAAAGCTTTTTTCGGTGCGCAGATCGCTTCCGTCTGCGTTACAGCTCTTTATATCGCTTCCGCAAACGAACCAAAGCCTTTCGTTATAATAATTAAGATATTTTGCCTCGGTCCTTGCGATAACCGCCTTTTCTCCGCTCGGAGTAACGAGCCAAAGCGCACCGTTTTCCGATACCACGGTGTTTTCGCCGATATCGACAGCCGTACCGCCGTACATTATTCTTTCCTCGAAGGAAATCGGCTCGGCTTTCGCCGTATTCAATTCAGCCGCGGTAAGCGGAAGCGCAAGAGCGAATATTACAATGCACAAAAGTGCCGAAACAATGCGTTTGTTCACCGTCGTTCTCCGTTTTTCAACATTTTTCGTCATTATAAATATGATAACACATCATTTTAAAAAACGCAAGGCAGAAGTTTATCGCTTCTGCCTTAAATTTTTCCGATTTTTTACTTTCTCTGCGAAGCCGCGTAGAATTCCTCGAATTCGGCTCCGTCGAACGAGGGATCGCTTTCGGTAAGCTCTGCGATAAGCTCGGTTGTTCCGCCGTTTGCGGCGCTCTTTTTGCCTGCAAGCATTATCTTAACGGCGTCGGTCATCTGCTTAACGGTCGCAAGCTTGTTTTCCTTGCCCGCCATATAAGCGCATACCTGCTTGAGCATCGCTTCGTAAACCTTGCTCGTGTCGATCTTATATGCAAAGCTGGTCTTGCTCGTCATAACCAAAGCGGTAGAGGGCTGCCAGCCCTTCTTGCAGATGTGGTAGCAAGCGGTCGCGCCGTTTTCGAATACCACGTAGTAGCTGTCGCAGGGGACGTCGCCCGCAACGCTCGTGCCGATAAAACGGGTGGAGATCGGAGAAACGTCGCCGATAAAGCCCAATATAGATTCTACCGAATGGATCGCATAGTTAAATTCGTCAACGCCGACCATTGTCGAAACGTGAACCACGCTTCCGCGCTCCTCCTCGGGAATTGCAAAGAAGGAATCGTGCTCGTAGGTATAGCGAAGTGCGCTCGTGCCGAGAATAACCTTGCCCTGTCTGTCGAGCTCCTCGAAGGTCTTCAAATCGGCAAGGTTGCCCGCGATAGGCTTATCGATAAACACGGGAACGCCCGCTTCGATAAAGGGCATCGACTGAGCGACGTGGTTATCCCAGTTGCAGCTCTGAATAAACGCGATATCGATATCCTTTGCCATTTCGGAAAGGTCGGTATAGCGCTTATCGAGCCCGAATTTTTCGATAAAGGTGTTGACCTCTTCATCGGTGCGGAAGCCGTCGTTATAAATTGCGGTGTATTTGCCTTCGTCGCCCTTCAAAAGAATTTCGGCGAACGAGGGTGCGTGCGAGGTATCGATATTGACCGTGCCAATTCTGAACATATCGGAATCTCCTTAAAAGCCTTTAAAATTTATTCTCCAAAAGATTTTTTACTTCCTCAAGCGTAGGAACCGAGTTTACGGCGCCGAGCTTGGTCGTTGCGAGCGCACCCGCGGCGTTTGCAAATTTAGCCGAGGAAAGAATATCGCCCGTGCGGAGATATTCGGTTGTGAGCGCGGCGGTAAATACGTCGCCTGCGGCGGTGGTATCGACAACGTTCACGTCGAACGGAGAGATAAGGTCGCAATATTTGCCGTCGTAAACGTAGCAGCCGCGTTCGCCGAGCTTGAGCACGACGTATTTTATATCGACTCTGTTGCAAAGCGAGATAGAAGCACGCAGACAGTTTTCGAGATTATCGGGGCGGATACCCGTCAATATTTCGGTTTCGGCTTCATTCGGCGAGAATATCTCGACACGCTCTAATTTTTCGAGCGGGAAATCTGCCTTTGCCGAGCCTGCGTCCACGAAAAGAGGAATGCCCTCGTCGTTTGCAAGGCGTGCGGCGGCTATAACCGCATCGGGACGAATTTCAAACTGTGTGAGCACCGCATCGGGATAAGCCGAAAACGCACCTTCTATATCGGAATCGCTGATTTTGCTGTTTGCGCCGCTGAAAGCGATAATACGGTTGGTTCCGTTCTTTTCGAGCATAACGACGGCAAGGCCGGTCTGCTCAAGACGGTCCACCTTTATATATCTCGTATCGATACCGCGCTCATTGAAAAGCGATATCAATCTGTCTCCGTATGCATCGTCGCCCACGCGTGAGCAGAAAATAACGTCTGCCCCCATTGCTTTTGCGGCAATAGCGGAGTTTGCGCCCTTTCCGCCGGGAGTGAACGCATATTTACCGCCCGAAAGCAGTGTTTCTCCGGGTGCGGGGATATAAGGCGTTGTAAGCATAAAATCGATATTCGAGCTTCCCGCCACAAGTATCCTTTTTGCCATTGTTTTGCCCTCCGTATAAAAAATACACTTTTTCTTATACATTTTACACCATCCGCGCACGCTTGTCAACAATTTTAAATCAATAAGCTCTTGACATTTACGCCGAACGGGATATAATGTTAGGGTACTAATTGTTAGGAGGCTAATATAAGTGGAACGCGAAGAAACCATCGGCTTCCGTGTGAGAATGCTTTCGGTTGCGATAAAGCGCGCGGTAGAGGCGAGCAGAGCACGGAGCGGGCTTTCCTGCACGGGAACGCACGGCTGGATAATCGGATATCTTTACGATAACCGCCACCGCGACGTTTTTCAGCGCGATATCGAAAAGCATTTTTCGGTACGCCGTCCGACAATGACCGAAATGCTTAAATTAATGGAAAAAAACGGTCTTGTGGTGCGCGAGCGCGACGAAAACGACGCAAGGCTTAAAAAAATAAGGCTTACCCCCGTCGCACTCTCTATTCACGAACGGCACGAAAAGCATATCGATTCGTTCGAGCAATTTCTGCGAAACGGCATTACCGAAGAGGAGCTGAACAGCTTCTTTGCAATCGCAGATAAGCTTTGCCGCAATATCGCAAACGCCGAAAAGGAACACTATTTTAATCCCAAGGAGGAAAACAATGCTTAAAAAGCTCGCAAAAAGCGTAAAAGGCTTTACAACCCATGCGCTTCTTTCGCCCCTGCTTATTATGGGCGAGGTTATTATGGAGGTAATAATCCCCATATTGCTCGCTCTGCTTATCAACTGTATCGACCCGACCTCAGGCAATTCCGAAGAAAGCACGAACCTTATAAGCCGCTTCTTCGAAAGCATTATCGGCAAGCCCGAAGGCTCGTCCGATATGCGATACGTGCTTATAATCGGCGGACTTATCGCCGTTTGTGCGCTGATCTCGCTCTTTTTCGGTGCGGCGGCGGGCAGAAGCGCGGCTATCGCAAGCACCGGCTTTGCGAAAAATCTGCGCGAACGCCTTTTCGAAAGAATTTCGCACTTTTCCTTTAAAAACATCGATAAATTTTCGACCTCGAGCCTTGTTACAAGACTCACGACCGACGTTAACCGTCTGCAAGAAGCCTTCCACATGATAATACGCATTGCGGTAAGAAGCCCTTCGATGATGATTTTCTCGCTCGTTATGGCGTTCAGCATCAATTCAAGGCTCGCGCTTATCTTCCTTGCGGCTGTGCCCGTGCTTGTTATCGGTCTTACTCTTATTATGACAAAGGCGCACCCGATATTCAAGCGTATGTTCAAAAAGTACGATAAGCTCAACCGTGTCGTTCAGGAAAACCTGCGCGGTATACGCGTGGTAAAGGCTTTCGTGCGTGAAAAAGAGGAAACCGAAAAGTTCAACGAGGTTTCGGGCGAGATATACAACGACACCGTAAGCGCAGAAAAAATACTCTCGTTCAATATGCCTCTTATGCAGATGACCGTATATACCTGCATTTTGCTCGTATGCTGGTTCGGCGCGACGCTTATTATCAACTACAACGTCGCAGGAGTAGGCGAAAGCCTGACCACAGGCGAGCTCACCGCGCTTCTTAACTACACGATGCAGATACTTATGTCGCTTATGATGCTTTCGATGATTTTCGTAACCGTCGTAATGTCGCGCGCATCGGCAGAGCGTGTTTGCGAGGTGCTCGACGAGGAATCGACCATAAGAAGCCCCGAAGAAAACGCGCTTTACAGCGTTGAAAACGGCAGTATCGAGTTCAGAAACGTTAATTTCGCTTACCACGAAGGCAAAAACGTTCTTAAAAACATTAATTTCAGCATAAAATCGGGCGAAACCATCGGTATTATCGGCGGTACGGGAAGCAGTAAATCGACTCTCGTTCAGCTTATTCCCCGTCTTTACGATACCGTGAGCGGCGAAGTGCTCGTCGGCGGCCACAACGTACGCGATTACGATATTCACACCCTGCGCGATGCCGTTGCGATGGTATTGCAGAAGAACGTGCTTTTCTCGGGCACGATAAAGGAAAATCTTCGCTGGGGCAACGAAAACGCCACCGACGAGGAAATGAAGCAGGCTTGTATTTCTGCCTGCGCCGATGAATTTATTTCGTCCTTCCCCGACGGCTACGATACCTATATCGAGCAGGGCGGCACGAACGTTTCGGGCGGACAGAAGCAGAGGCTTTGTATCGCACGCGCGCTTCTTAAACACCCGAAAATACTGATTATGGACGATTCCACCAGCGCGGTTGACACAAAAACCGATTATATGCTCCGCGAAACGATGGCGAACTCGATTCCCGATACGACCAAGCTTATTATCGCACAG
>JAGBWF010000050.1 GCA_017629895.1 Clostridia bacterium | reverse complement strand
TTCTCGATTGTATCAATGAAGCTGAAAAGTGGATAAAAAAAGATTTTAGGAATGAGTCGGTACTTTCTCTTATCAGAAGAGAGCTCGACGTTTACGTTTATGCCGACTCGACTCTTGCCGATATGAAAAACTATGCTAAAACCAACGCCGAGGGTATCGCTACCTTCAGCCTTCCCAAAAACGATAACTACGCTATCGTCGTTTCGGGTGCACCGAAGGGATATAAGGTAAACGCAAGCTACGGCTTTGTCGGCGAAAGCGCGGCTATCGTGCTTGAATCTTCTCTTATTACCGAAGGCGAGCTTTCGAGCGCAACCATTACGCTCGGCAGTGTTATGTACGATTTCGCGGTTATGAAGCCCGACGGAACCGAAATCAAGCTTTCCGAGGTCCTGAAGACCAAGAAAATGGTAATGCTCAACTTCTGGTATACCACTTGTAGCTGGTGTCTTGAAGAGTTCCCCCTTATGAACGAAATTTATGAGGACTACAAGGACGAAATCGAAATCATTGCGATCAATCCCTTGGAAGACAACAATGCCGTAAAGGGCTTCCAGAGCCAGCACGGCCTTAACTTCCCGATGGCAGCTTGTCCTTCCTCTTGGTCTGCGGTGTTTGGTGTTCAGGGTTATCCCACCTCGGTATTTATCGACCGTTATGGTACGGTATGCCTTATCGAATCGGGTGCAATAACCAGCAAGCGCCCCTTTATAAGCGCTTTCGACCATTTTACTGCCGAAAACTACAAGCAAATGCTCTGTGTTAACGGTATCGGTGATCTCGTAACTCAGATCGAGCCTACCTACGAAATGCCCTCGAGCGACGAAATCGGCGCCGCTATCAACAACGGCGATATCGAAGTAACCTACCGTCCCGAAACCGAGGACGAAAACGCAGAATTTATCTGGCCCTTTATAATCGATAAAAAGCTCGATAAGGACTGCATAAAGGCTTCGAATATCGGTATAGATTCCTCTTATGCTATCGTCTATGCAGACGTTACGCTCAAAAAGGGTCAGGCTATTGCGTTTGATTATCTCGCTTCTTCCGAAAGATATTCCGATATTCTTTACGTTATAGTAAACGATGACGATATCTTCCAGATTTCCGGTACGGATGCAAAAGAAGGCTGGAAAACCTGCTATCCCTGCGTTGCAGAGGAAGACGGTGTATATGAGCTTGCGCTTTGCTTCTTGAAGGACAGCGACACTGCCGAAGGCGACGATACCGTATACATCACGAATATGCGTGTTGTTGAAGAAAAGGATATTGACGTCGATACCTATCTCCCTCGCGAAGCGGCGAAGACGGAGGACGGCTTCGAATACACCTACGTTGATATCGTCTTCAACGAAAAGGACGGCTATTATCACGTCGGCTCGGCAAACGGACCCCTTCTTCTTGCTAATCTTATGAACTATAGCCAGTTCAATGAAGAAGAAACTGTTTACGAGATCGTTTATAACGGTAATGCGGATAAGGACGGTATAAGCCTTTACGATAAGGAAAACGGCGGCAGGGGAATGGTAGACTACTTCTCCTATGCCTCCAACTCCTCGCTCAACGGTATATGCACCGTAAATAAAGAGCTTGCCGAAATGCTTATGCAGGTTGCAGAGGTTGCGGGCTTCGATTCCGAGGATAAAAACGAATGGCTCAAGATATGTATGTATTACGAGGCGTTCGGCCCCAACGGCTCTCAGCTTCAGGATCCTATCAAGGGTCTTGCGGTGTTCTCGGCTTACGAGACCGTGCTCGGCAAGAACAAAAAGGAAAACTGCTTTACCTATGACAGAGCAATAATTCCGCGCGGACTTCTTTCGAAATTTGTGCCCGATAAATCCGGTGTTTACCGCTTCACCAGCAAGAGCGATTATTCGGACGGCATCGACGCGTGGTTGTTCAACGGCAACCGCGAGGTTATCTATACCTATGAGCACGACGAGAGAATGTATACCGACGATATCAACTGCTCGATAGTATATTATATGGAGGCAGGCAAGGCGTATTATATCAATATGGCTTTCTGGGACGTATATGCGACGGGCGATATCAAATACGACGTCGAATATCTCGGCTCCTCCTATAAGCTATTCAGACTTTGCGCTCCCGGTTATTTCACCTATGACAGCGACGCAACCGGCGACATTATGTATGATATCATCTCGGGCGGTATTAAGCCTGTATTAAAGGACGGCAAATACTACGAATCCGATCATAACAGCCTTATCTACGTCGATTTCACCGGACTTACGCCCGTTTTCGACCGTTCGATACTCGAAATGATCGAAATCGGCGGCTTCGATTTCAGCAAGACCGAAACCGACGGCGAGGTTCTTGCATATCTTGCACAGAACGATAACGACGTAGAAAAGACCAACGAATATCTGAAGAAGCTCTGGGGCGACGAATACGATGCAAACGCAGAGATATATCAGATCGACGACATTTTTGCAGGACGTTATCACGGCAAAGGCAAGGACTACACCGACGTTATGCGCTCCTACGCTTCGAAGATAATCAAAACCAAGGACGAACGCGAGGGCTGTGTTGAGGTAGACGAGGAACTGGCGGCTATGCTTCAGCTTCTTATGGATAAATATACCTTTGAGGGTGTAGAAAATTCCTGGATCAAGCTTTGCTACTATTACGATTACCTCGGTGCGTAATTGGGCAAAAGAGGTAAATAAAATGAGCAAAAGAATATTAACAGCGCTTATGGCAATAACACTCATATTGCTTTGCGGCTGCGGCGGCGGTGGGGAAAGCTCCTCACCGTCCGAGATAACCTATAAGGTAACCGTAAAGGACGCGCTCGGCAATCCCTGCGCAAACGGTACGGTTGTCAAGTTTATGCAAAACGGCAATCAGGTTGCGATGCAGCTTTGCGATGAAAACGGTGTTGCAAGCAAGCTTCTCCCTGCGGGAGAATACGCAATCGAGCTCGGATTTACGGGCGATGCTGATTCCTACCATTACGAAACGGTTACTCTTAACTCCGAAAAATACGAAACCGAAATTTTGCTTTCGAAAAAGACCGTCGGTGAATCGCTTCTGCTTAACGTAGACGGAGAGGACTTTGATTCCTATGCCGTCGAAGCGGGTGCGACCTTCGTGAAGCTCGAAACGGGTAAGAGATCCTATTTCCGCTTCAGCCCCAAAGAAGCCGGTAAATATAAATTCTCGATTTATGGCAACGAAAACGCAAAGCTCGGATATTACGGAGCGCCTCATTTCGTGCAGACCGCAAATATCGCCGAAATGGAGAATAACACCTTCACCGTTTCGGTAAAGGCGTCTATGATAGGAAGCGGAGATACGGGTACCTCGGTCTACGTTATCGGTATCGATCTCGAAGCTTCCGAAAACAAGAGCGCGATCCTTTGTATCGAGCGTATCGGCGACCCCGACCGCACTATCGAGGACGAGCCCTGGGTAATTTATAAAAAGACGGTAGAGCTTACTGAATATACGCTTCCCGAAGGTTACGCTTTGAAGGAATTCGATCTTACGGCAAAAACCGATGCATACACCCTCGTGCTCAATGAGGACGACGGATTTTATCATCTCGGCGATAAAAACGGTCCTCTCGTGCTTATGCGACTTGCCGAGGATTGCGACTACATTGCTTGCTTCGAAACCATTCTCGACCGCTCGGGTGTAAGCAGATATTTCTATGATGAAAACGGCAATTTTACCGAAAAGGTAAGCTATTCCGAATGTCTGCTCGAATATATCGAATACGTCGATGCAGTCGAGGGTGTTTATCCTCTTACCGAGGACCTTAAGCATATTGTAACTCAGCGCGGCGAATACGTCGGTTGGTGGAATACCGAAAGCAACGGCTATCTTTTCAAGGATGCCAACGGCTACAATGATCTTACAATCAATACCGAGCTTGCCTGGCTTTTGATGTGCTGTTATGTGGAGTAACCGTATGTGCATAAAAAGATTTTTGCTTTTACTTCTCGCGACTCTTTTGCTTGCTTCACTGTTTTCCTGCAATAACGAAGTCGAAAACAGCAAAAGCGAGCCTGCGGAGCGTGAATATACTTTAAAGGTAAGAACCGAAGGCGGTATGCCTATCGCAAATCACACCCTGAAGGTGTATGCAGATTCCTCCGCAACCGATCTCGAAAGCGCGGGCAGTACCGATGAAAACGGCGTTTTCCGCTTCAAAGCGCTTGAAAGCGATAAATACGTCGCGGTGCTGAATCCGCTTCCCGAAGGATTTGTTGCAGAACAGCAATACACGCTAAAATCGGGAGAGAACGAAATTATCGTAAAAACCGAGCTTATCGAAAACAGTAATCCGAAATACATCCTTTCGCTCGGGAAAATTGCGTTTGATTTCGAAATCACCGACGCAAACGGAAGCAGGTATACAGCAAGCGAGCTTTTAAAAACAAAAAAAGCACTTGTTATTAACTTTTGGTTCGAAAACTGCGGTCCCTGCAAGATGGAGTTTCCTTTTATGCAGGAGTCCTATACCGAATACAAGGATAAGCTTGAAATACTTGCTTTAAATCCCTGCGACGGCAATCAGGCAAGCGTTAAAAAATACGCCGAGTCGCTGTCGTTAAGCTTTCCCATAGCCTCTGTCGGCGAGGAGTGGGGAGCAGGTGTATGGGGATACCCCACAACCGTCGTTATAGACCGTTACGGAATGGTGGTATTTTCTCATACAGGTGCAATAACCGATAAAGCAACCTTTGATAAGCTGTTTGAATACTTCACAGCAGACGATTATATCCAGAAGCCGATAAAAAATATAGGCGACATAAAATAACTGAAAAGGATGAAATAATATGAAAAGAATTATTGCGGCAATCCTTCTTATCTCTGCGCTTTTTGCGCTCTGCGCTTGCGGAGAGGGAAGTGATGGCTCGGCAGTTGAAAGCAGTAATGCCGAGGTTAGCCAGACTGCAAGCGAGGCTCAAAGCAAAGCCGAGAGCAACGAAGAATCAAGTAAGGATATTGCCGAGGCGCAGTTCAAGGTCAAGGTTGTCGATCAGGACGGCAACGCCGTTTCGGGCGTTATGGTTCAGCTTTGCAAGGACACCTGTATGCCCGCTATGACCAACGCCGACGGTGTTGCAAGCTTTAATGCTGAAATCACAGACGGCCACAAGCTTTCTGTGCTTTCCTGCCCTGCAGGCTATACCTATGAGGGTGAGGCGGAAATTTATCTCGAAAGCGCTATTACCGAATATACCTTGACTCTTAAAAAGGGTGAATAATTATGGCTGTAAAGGTAAAAAAACATAGTTTTGTAAGAATTCTCTGCCTTGCAATTTTTGCTGTATTTGCAGTTTCTGCCTTTGTCGGCTGCAACGGAGATAGCACGGACGAATCCTCTTCGACAGTGCTTTCCGATAGCGAAAGCTCGATTTCCGAAAGCTCGGCGGCAGAAAGCTCCGCAGAGGTTTTCCAAAACAGCAGTAACGACGAGAGCATCGCGGAAAGCAGCACCGCAGCCGAGGAGTCTTCCGAAAGCGAAGAGATTTCCGCTCCCGACGAATCTATTCCCGAAGAATCCTCTGTGATTGATGAATCTATCGAGCCCGAAATACTCGGCACGGGCACAAAATCGGATCCTTATCTTATGACACCCGACGAAAATCAAACCGTTATCACCTACAGCATCCCTTCTGGCGAATCGCAGTATTATGCGATATACCGTGTAGGCTCGACTATTCTCACGATAGAGGATGAGAACGCGCTTGTCGAATATGACGGAATTCCCTATCCCGCGAGAAAGGGTAAGGTTACCGTCGAAATTGCTTATGCGCTTGCGAGTGATGCGATCCTTTTTGAGATTTCGAACGAGGGCGATAGCGACGCTGTTTTTACATTAAAATTCGCAAATCCGCTCGGCACTATGGCTAATCCCGAAAAGATATCCGATATCACAAAGAAGACCGAGGTATCTATTCCTGCGGGTAATGAAACGGGATATCATTTCGTATATATTGCCGAAAATGACGGCGCAATACGCTTCTATATGGACGCAAGCGTTCCGAGCACCTTCTCTGTAACCAATAACACCACCTCGGCTAACCGTACAAGCGGGGAAACCGAGGAGGAGTACGTTGAAATCGAGGTTGTAAAGGGCGATGAGCTGATTATCGTTGTGGGTGCAAATCGAAAGGGCAGAGAGATTCCCGCCGTCGACGTTGCGATAAACGGCGTATATGCTTAGAACAATTTAAAGGAGAAGCTTTTTTATGAAAAGACTTTTTGCGCTCTTGCTTGCTGTTGTTATGACCGTCTGTGCAATGACCGTATACGCAGAGGAAGAGCCCGAAATTAATTATTACGAGGATTATGAAACGGCTATAGCGATCGGCGAAAACAAATGTCCGATCAGCTCGGATTACGAATACACCGTATTCGGCTTTTACCCCGAAGAAATCGGCAAATACACCTTTACTGCCGAAAGTGCACTGATCGGCCTTGCCAGCACCAACGGTATGTGGGTAACTGTCGAGCTTAACTCCGAAACCATTTGCGGAGAAAGCTTCGTGTGGAATTGCACCGCTGTTGGTCAGAGCATTATGTTCGCAATCAAGGGTGATTCCGAGGTAAGTGTAAATATCACTCGCGAAGATATCATTATCGTGGAAATTCCCCGCACACCCTATGAAAATAAGACAACCCCTGCACCTTTTAAATTCGAGGGCGAAAAGGGACGTCTTGAATACGTCGACACCTTTGACGAAACCGTGAATACGGCAGTACTCGGAGAAGACGGCTTCTATCATCTCGATTCTGCAGAAGGCCCTGTGCTTTATGCAAAGCTCGACGATTCGCTCATGTCGCTCGCAGACGCATACGGCTACGGTCAGATCGTTGCTGTTATCTATGAAAATGGCGAGGTTGTAAAGAAGATCGACTACAATGCGGCGTTCAATGAATACTATCTCTGCTCGGATGACGGACTTTATCCCCTTACCGATGATATTATCGAGATTTATCGCGAAATGGGTAAAAGCAACAGCTGGTACGGCGCAGACGGTTGGGTAGGCGGCGAATATGAGGACGCATGGATGTTTGCCTGCTACTATCTCACCGAATGGAGCGGTCTTGGCGACGTAAATAACGACGGCACCATTAATCAGTATGATTACCTGCTTGTAAAGCGCGACTACTTCGGTACTCGTATTATGACAGATGAAGAAGCCGCTCGCGCAGACGTTAACAGCGACGGCAAGATCGATGCTTACGATTATCTTCTCATAGCGCGCCACTATTTCGGCACCTACGTTATTAAATAATTCTTTTCATAAAGAGAACTCTTTAAAAAGGGTTCTCTTTTTTGCAATATAAAAGGCGTGTCGATTTCGTAAATTCAGAGAAACGACACGCTAATAAAAAAAGAGCCGATTTTGCAAAAGGCTCTTTTTAGATATTATTGGATCATGATTTTTACTATTTCTTGGTCTGTGGGTTGCATACCGACTCTGCCGATGTGCCCGACGGTGCTTATAGTACCCGCCGTGTCGTTTTGAAGAATACCCGTGTTAGAAGCATACGCCTTGCCCTGCATAGCGAGTGAGTGTGCGAACAGCGCCGCATCGAGCGCAGAGGATATCTTTGCCGCACAGGAAGCCTTCGCTCCATCGCAGATGATACCGGGGATATCTGCAAGTGTGTTATCGACGGTGTCTTTGATCTGCGTAATCGTGCCGCCAACCATATAGGTTATCGCCGCGCCTGCCGCGCAAGCCGCCGAAACGGCACCGCAAAAGGCAGATAGCTTGCCGATAAATTCCTTTTGATAAACCGTCATAAGACTCGAAAAGATAAGTGCACGGTGCATTTTTTCTTCGCTGATACACTTTTCGCGGGCGTATACGATTATCGGGACGGTCGAGGTAATGCCTTGATTGCCGCTTCCCGAGGTGATGATAACGGGCATATCACAGCCGTCCATTCTTGCTTCGGATGCCGCAGAGGTTAAGGCACGCATTCTCGTATAGGTGCTTTCGGGATAAGCAGAAAGTATGGCTTTGCCGATACCGACACCGAAATCACCCTTCATACCGCGTTCCGCGATAGCCATATTACATTCTATCTGCTTGTCGGTAAAGCGGCGAATGGTATCAAGCTCGCATTCCTCGGCAAAGGAATAAATGTTGTCTATGCTAAGCTCGCTGCGGTCGGCAATCTCTGTAGCTTCCTTTAAATCCTCGATTTCGAAAAGGATTTCGCCGTTTTTCTCGATGCGAACGATGTTGGTATGGCTGTAACGTACCTCAACTGAAACGCGGTCCTCTCCTGCATAAAGCTCGATTATAAAGTGCAGAGGTATTGTCGATTCGAGAAATTCGACAGTGCAAGCATCGTTTTCAAGAAAGTGCAGAGTCTTTTTTAATCCTGCTTCGGAAACGGCTTCCAAGACCTCCATATAACGCTCACAATCGCCCGCAAGCGCTCCGAGGGCACACGCCGCTTCGATGCCTGTCATCCCCTTGGAGTTGGGAATACGGACACAACGAACGTTCTTGATGATGTTGCCGCTGCATTTCGCGATAATTCGCTCGGGATCTTTTCCGAGTGCGTGCGCGCCCTTTGCCGAAGCAAAAGCAAGCGCAATCGGCTCGGTGCACCCCATTGCGGGACGCAATTCCTCGGCGAGTATCGCCAAAAAATCATTCTTTATCTT